>JAJDDS010000420.1 GCA_029260195.1 Phycisphaerae bacterium | reverse complement strand
GAGCCCCCCCTGGCTGAAACCAGCGGTTGCCGATATGTTCCGGGTGAGCCGCTGTGTCATGCAGGACGTTTGGATGGCGATGCGCAAGACGAATCGTGGGAAACGAAACACACACCGGGTTCCCACGGCTGAGTTGCTCCGCGCGGCGGAACATCCCCTGCACAAACGTCTCGATAAAAGACCCAAGGCCAACGGGTCCGATAGCGGCTGCACCCCTATCGCCCCCGCATCGGCATACTTAGACGGAGCAACATGAGCACGTTGACTTCCATCGCCTCGACGTTTGTCGGCAATGGCTCGTTCACGGACATGGGTGACCGCTACCCGGCCCGCGACAAGAATCAGCAGAGCAGCATCGACGGTCTCTACGTCGTTGGTGACATCGCTGGGACCCCAGACATCGCGGCCGCCATCCATTCGGGCCACGAGTTGGCGCGTCACCTCGCCTCCGCGTCCCGTCCTGACGTGGGTCCGGCGGACTGCGAAATCCTCATCATCGGCGGCGGGCCGGCGGGGGTCACCGTCGCGACGGAGTTGCAAAAAAGCGGCATCTCGTACGTGCTCCTGGAACGCAAACGCCTCTTCAACTCCATTGCCTCGCTGGGCGACTCCCGAAAGCTCTACCTCGCGGAGACCGGACCGTCCGCAGCCCGCGGCGACCTTCCTTTCCGAAACTGTACCGTCGCCGAGTGCATCTCAAAATGGGACCAATACCTACAGAACCGTAGCCTCAACGTGAAACTCGGTGAGACGGTCTCGACCGTCAACAAGCGGGATCTGTTTGAGGTCAGGACCGACCAACGAACCTACCTCGCCCATCGCGTGGTCGTGGCCATCGGCAAGCTCACGTTTCTCGGGAAGCTCAATCCGGTCAGCGAACAGAACCCGCGCGTTCGTTACATCCTCGCCGACGCCGACAAGCAATTTGCCGGTAAGCGGTTGCTCGTGATCGCCTCGGATGCCTGTTCGCTTGGCTTCGAGACCGCCTGCAAGCTTGCAGCCGCGAACGACGTCACGCTCGTCTGCGAGGAATCGCACGAGCATACCGGCGAAACGGAGATCGACTGCGCATGCGTCGGCGTCATGACGACCGGTACCATCAAATTCCTACCATCGACCAAAGTTGCATCCATCCAGGATGACGCGGTCAATCTCGAATCGCCGGAGGGCCCGAAGCGCCTCAGCTTCGACCACATCCTCCCGATGACGCGCTTTGAACGGGAGGTGCCGGTCGAAACCCTGAAGGCGTTCGGGCTGAAATACGAAAACCGATGGAATCTCGCGCGTCTCTGGACGTTCATTCCGATTTTGATCGCGGTCGCCACCTTCTACACCGTGCTAAAGCTGTGGGGCTGGAATTACCGCTGGCTCGGACTTTACGCGGGCGACTTTTACCCGATTCTCTACAGCGTGCTTGTCGTCGCTTTCGGCTTCAAAGCCATGCACAAATACGCATTCGTCTACAACGACAAAGCCCAGATCAAGCGCTATCTATCGATGATGTTTTTCCAGGTCGTCTTTTTCACCGTGCTCCCCCTCTTCGTCATCCGAAGCGGCGGCGCGTGGGGGCTGGCGTACGTGTGGCCGCTCTCGGTTCGACCCGGAAACTGGACGGATTGGGCTCAGACGAAGGAATTCTACCTCGCCTGGGTTTTGTTCATCACGTTCGTGCCGCTTCCGCTCATCGTTTGGCTCAGGGGAAAGAGCTACTGCTCGTGGGCCTGCGGATGCGGCGCGCTCGCCGAGACCGTCGGTGATCGCTGGCGGCAGTTTTCTCCGAAGGGTAAACCCAACACTGCTCGGGAAAAACAGATCGTCTATGTCACGGGATTCGCCATCGCCGCGACCGTGCTGGTGGCGACGGGGATCGACCATCTCGGAGCCGGTATCCGTATCTCGACGCTGTACTCCTATACGGTGGACCTCGCCCTGATCGCAATCCTGCCCATCGCGTTCTATCCGTTCTTCGGCGGTAAGATCTGGTGTCGCTACTGGTGCCCGGCGGTGGGGCTCATGAACCTCTTCCACCGCATCAAGCCGAAAGCGATACCGACGTTCGGAATCGCCAGCCGAAAGGAGCGGTGCATCGCGTGCGGAATGTGCGATCGGTTTTGCGAGATCGGCGTCCCCGTGAAGTCCTTCGCCCTCAAAGGCCGATCCTTCGACCTGTCGAACAGTAGCTGCATCAGCTGCGGGATTTGCATTTCGGTCTGCCCTACACGCGTCCTCTCGTTCTCGACCGTCGTGCCGCTGACGATCGCCCCCAGCAATGAGTGAATCCCTGCAACCGCCGACAGCGTGTGGCTGCGACGCGAGGTGTGCGCGCGGAAGTCGCTGGAGCTGGTGAACGGCCTTATTGTGGAGTGGAGAGCTGGCGAGGCGGGCTGCCGGTCCCGTCGCCGGAGGCCGCCGTTGGTTCGCGTGTTCCGCCAGCCCCAGAGCGCGTCGAGCGGCGCGCGTTCGCGCGCCGCGTCCCGCGGAGGCGCTAGCGTCCCGATCCGGCGTCGATCAGGATGTCGTCGATTTGGGTGATAATCTCAATCATAACGGGGCACTCCTTCTAGGCAGGGATCTGATCGATGAAGGACCACAGTGGACCAAACAGAAATGCGAGCAATTCGATCATGGTCTCTCTCCTACTACCCTAGTGACGGAACCGGAGAAGAACCGGCGAGCAACCGAGAGGATAGACTGGATGATCCCTGGCGGGGCGCGTTGCCTTCAGCAGTCGATGCGGTGTGGGAGTTGGCCGGCGGGTTTCGGACAACGGGACGTCCGACTCCGGGGATCAACCCCGACACGACACCGGGTCACCGAGGAACGCGCCAGTCAGAATCAACCGAGTGAGGCGCATGGACAATCGTCCTCCCGGCTTCGCATTTAATGCATCGACTCAACGGAGATTGACCTTGACCGGAAATACGGCGAGCGAGGAGGAATCGCGCATTTTGTGCGTACGCACAAAACGGCAATAGGGGGCCAAGAGATGGCATTTTACGGCAT
>JAJDDS010000419.1 GCA_029260195.1 Phycisphaerae bacterium | reverse complement strand
CGCCGTTCGCGAACGTGTGGTAGCTGCGCCAACCAGCGTAGACGATTCGGAAAGATTCATCGCGCCGCCCGGAATGACGTCGGGGGGACTCGGCATGACCGGAACGGGTTTCCCGGGGAGTGCGGCGCCCAGTTGTCGGGTCCTGATGGCATTGCCAGGCCTTCGTGGGCGATTCCCGCGTCTCCACTCGGCGGAAATCACGGCTACCGCTGGGGCGGGCGTTGGGTTAGGATGCGGGAGAGAATGGTGGCTGGAGCCGACGGTATGAGTGTGGATTCAACGGACAGCCTGGAACTCCTCAAAGCCGCCCTGACCATGGCGGCGGTCGACGGGAAGATCAGCGGGCACGAAAACGCACTGCTCAAAGCACTCGCCAAACGCGCCGGCGTGGGGTCAGCCTCACTCGACGCAATGATCAAGCAGGCTGGCGAAAACCGAACGTCGTGTGATGATCTTTTCAAGAGAGCGGTTAAAGATTCCGAACGGGCGATGCAATTGCTCGTGGCGGCTGCCAACATCGACGGGCACATCAGCGAGGAGGAACGCAATTTGCTCGTCGACATCTCCTTCGCACTCGGCGTGTCCGCCGAGCGGTTCAACGCGATCTTCCAAGCCGGTCTGGCGACGTCGAAGAGAATTCGGCGCGGCAGAGAAGAATAACGCCCGACGATCACACCCCGTGGACGCACGACGACCATGAAACTCGCACCCGAAGGCGCACCACAAATGATCGTCTGCACAGCCGTGCTCGGGGCCGCGATCTGGGGCGCGTCGGTCTGGTTCTGGCCCGCGGTCATCCCGCTTGCGTTGGTGTGGGGCTGGTCCATCGCCTTTTTCCGTGACCCCAATCGCGAAGCCGTCTTCGATGCGGACACGCTCTGCTCGCCCGCCGATGGCCGTGTCACCGATATCACGCCTGTCGAGTTTGACGCCATCGGCGGCCCGGCGCTTCGCGTCGGCATCTTTCTCAGCCTGTTCAACGTCCACATCAACCGCTCGCCGTGTCGCGGTACGGTCCGCTCGACGCACTACCGACCGGGTAAGTTCCTGCCCGCGATGAAGCCGGAGGCGGCTGACCAGAATGAGTCGAACACGCTGGTGATCGACACGGAGTCACCGATCCCCGGACCGATTGGCGTGCGTCAGATCACCGGAATGGCCGCTCGACGAATCGTGTGTCACGCCCGCGAGGGCACGCCGTTGTCCACCGGCGAGCGATTCGGACTGATCAAATTCGGTTCGCGCACCGAACTCATCGTCCCCCACGTCGAGGGCACCGAGGTGCTCGTCGAAATCGGCGACAAGGTCCGCGCCGGCATCACGCCAGTTGTGCGTCAACCGATCCACGCACACGAGAAGCCCGCGCCAGACGATGTAGCGCCACCCGTCGCGGGGGATGTGATTTCAATGTAGCGCCACCCCCAGCACCAATGTAGCGCCGCCCCTCGTGGGCGGCGAGAACGCCAATCATCTCCCCCATCGCCCCACCCAAAGGCGCAAAGCCGAGGCCGCCACGCGGACGGCCTCGGCATGCTTGTTCCCGAGTCCGTTCTCACCCATTACGGACACGTCCCCGCTGGACATTCATAGTACGGCGACGGTATCTGTGTCGAGCAACCGGCGTCCGCAACGGTGATCGTACCGCTGTTGGTACCACAGACGCAGATGTCGACGAGGTCGGCTGGTGAGTGACAGCCATTGACATCGATATCTCCACGCAAGTTGCCCACAATCTTGATCTCCCCGTCGTAGGTGACGCTTGGAATCGGGTAAAAGCCGACATCCGGACCGACCTGAATGTCGCCGTTGGCGCCGACCGGCGCGATCCCGCCGGAAGCATCGTCGATGAGGATGGCACCGTTCGTCCCCAGCCCGTCATGGAGGTGGATAAACGACGAACTCAGCGTCCCGGCGCCCACCGTGATCTGCCCATTGCCCAGTCCATCCACCAGAATGCGGCCTGCCCGACCGAGTTTGCCAACCTCGATCGATCCGGTTGCGTCGCCGCTAACATGCACATCACCGGTCCATATACCGTCCACAGCAATAGTGCCAAGCATAGCGCCCGCAATCAAAATATCACCAGCCCCGGCCCCGTCGATATTGATGGCGCCGGACGTGTAATCTCCGCCGATGTCGATCGACCCCGTCGCGGTCAGATCACCAGTCAGGTGAAAATGGGGAAAAGCGGACGCGAAATCATCCGTCACGGTGAAGTCACCACCGAGATCAGCGCCAAAGAAGACGGCGTCCCATTCGTACACGTCAATATCGCCCAGCATGTCGTACTGACCAGCGATGCCCATCACAATGGCGCCCTTCGCGTACCGCGCGTTGGAAAGATCGATCGTCGCGCCAGAGGGAACGTCGCTTGCGAAAACAAGATCGAGACTGATGCTCTCCGCGCCGGGCGTTTGCGTGTGGGCGACCCGGATCGAGGATGTGGAGTCCATCGAGGAGATGTTGAACAGTGCAAGAACGTCTCCCGTCCCGGCGTCGACCTGGAGGATCCCGTTGACCAGGGATGTGGATACACCAGCGTGGTTCTCCGCCGATCCGATGCGCAGCGTCCCGTTGGTGACGTCCCAGGTCGACAGGTTCGCATTGTAGAGCGCCCCCTCGATGGTGAACCCAGCCGCGTGCGGGAGTGTCATGTCGGTGGTGACGTT
>JAJDDS010000418.1 GCA_029260195.1 Phycisphaerae bacterium | reverse complement strand
TCCTGTGGGTCGTGGGACCGGTCAGCCCGGCCGCTGTTGATACGATTTCACCCGTGAGCAGGGCGAGGGCGGATCTGGCGCGCGCGGCTGCGATGGTATCGGGCCATAAGTTCATCGTGGACCGATAGTAAAACGCCGCCGCGCCGTCATGGTCCGTCCGTTCGTAGTAGGTCCCGATGTCATATTCCTTGGCTGCTCGCTTCTCGCGGATGTCGTCGAGGATTAAGCCGATCTGCTCGACCTCCGCTGCGCCGCGGTATTGGGCGACGTAGAGCCGATAACGTTCCTGGGCTTCGATGAGCGGAGCGTCATCGAACAGGATACCGGCGAAGGCCGCCAGGGCTGCCTCCGCGCCTCGCCGCATGGTGTATCGCCGGTACCGACTCTCTGGGAACATCTGGACGAACCGGCTGTATTCCATCTCGGACAGGCTGAAGTCCCCCTGTTTGAAGTGGTAGTCAGCCTTTGTCCTGACCGCTTCCTCGGCGATGGCGGAGTCAGGGAATCGGGCGGCGATTTGATCGAGGATGTCGAGCGCGGTTTCTTCGGCGTTCAGAATCCGGAGTCCCCAGAGTTTTCGTCGGACGCCGGTAAGGAAGACCTCGGCGATGTTGAATGCTTCGCCGACGGCTTCGGTGGCGACCTCGGTCCCGGGGTATTCGTCGATGACCCACTTAAGCGTTTCGTACGCTGCGTAGTAGTCGCGCTGGGCTTTCTCTGTCTTGGCGCGGAGGAGAAGCGCGTCGGGGACGAGTTCGCTTTCAGCTCCGTACGATTTGATCCAGGCCTTGATGGACTTCCGGGTCTTCCGGTACTCCCCACTGGCGAAACGAGCTTGAGCGATGGCGAAGTCACCCTGGGCGGTCCCGGGTATGGGTTTCGGGAGATCGACCCAGTCGCCGCGCTCGGCATCGAATCGCAGGCGTTCAGCCCTGGGCGTGGACTGGGCGTCGGCGACGGTCGCGAAGGCCGCGGTGAGCGCAAGGGTCAGGACGGGGAGGTGGTGTCTCATCGATCGCATGACGAATCGCTTTCCGGGCGGCGGCTCGGCGCGACGTTGACCGCAACGGTCCGCCGAAAGCGCCAACAGCCACCATTCTACGCCCCATTGGGCGAATCAGGCAACCGCTTCGCCGCCGCCGCTCAGGACCTGGCCTTTGGCTGCCAGCGCTCGGGTGACCATGAATCCGCCCAAGACAGCCAACGCGGCGATGGCGATCGCGGACGGCGGTGGATCGCCGAGTCCCGTCGGATTGGGATAATCAGTGATCGCCGCGATGATCGCCGGCTTGTCGGCTTCGTCCGGAAGGGAGATCCCGCATCGATCGGCGTAGTGTCGCAATTCTATGGGTGATCGTCGTTCCATGGCGTCTTCGGAGGGGACGCGTCCGAACGGCCACAACCCGATGACCGAGCCAAGCAGCATGCCCAGCAGGAATCCGATGGTGGCTCGTTCGTGTCGGTGCAGGAGGTACTTCAGCACGTTTGAGAGCGCGATGACCCCGACAACCACCCCGATTCCGACCGGGATGGCGATCCCGAGCGCCCGTCGGATGACGTCCATGTCGGTGTTCTTGATACCGGATTTCAGGTCGGCGACCGTCCCGACGACGCGGTCGTACTGGTCCATGACCAGCAGCATGTACGACCCGGAGATGCCGGGTAGGACCATGGTGGTCGACCCGACGACACCGGAAATGACGTCCATGCCGGTGTTGTGGGGCATCGCGCCGCCCTCGCGGAGCATGAAGACCCCGGCCATCAGCCCCCCGCCGAGGAAGATAGCGACGACGGCGTCGGCGCGAACCGGACGGACGGATCTGGCGAGCAGTGGGGCACCGCCCAGGGTCATCCCGATGAAAAGCGCGTACATCGCGGTGGTGTAGTGAAAGAGGAGGTACAGGATGGCGCTAGCGAGACCGATGATCGCGGCGCCGGCACAGCCGACGACGACGGTCAGGAAGAGGATGCGCCGCTTTGAGAAACGAAAGGCGGTGACGTCCGCGACGCTGTCGATGAATTCGGTGTAAAGGCCCATCGCCAGGATCATGGTTCCGCCGGAGAGGCCTGGAATGAGGTTCGCGATGCCCATGAGGATGCCGCCGAACGCCATTTTTATGATCGGGGGCTGGGGAGATTCCGAAGAGTGATCGGGCGGTGACCTCACTGGTTGGCTCCGAGTTTGCCGTTCCGTATTTCGATGGGACGCGTAGGGTAGCCAGCACGCGTCGCCGTGTCCAAGTATTCCCGCGGTTGTCTCTGCATCTCGATCGGGTATTCTCGTGCGCTCGTTCCAGCGAATCCGGGTCATCTCGCGGCTGCCCAACGGACGACGATCCATGGATGATCGACAGAGGACGGAGTTGCTCCACATCGCGCGTGAGACCATCGCCCGCGAACTTCGCGGGCTGGATCAACCGGTCGTATCATCGGTCGCGTTTCCGCCCGTCGAGGGGGGGGTTTTCGTCACGCTTCGCCGGTCCGGCCGCCTCCGGGGGTGCATGGGGACGTTCAAGCCCAAAGCGACGCTTCTCGAGTCAGTGGACTACGTCAGCCGTCTGGCGTGCAAGGACCCGCGGTTTGTTCAGGCTCCTGTCCGCCTGGAGGAGTTGGCTCGGTTGGTTGTCGAGATGTCCGTGCTAAGCCGCCTGGATCGCACTGAGACTCCCGGATTGCTCCGTCCGGGCGAGCACGGGATCATGATTCGTCGGGGGGAGTCCAGCGGTTGTTTTCTGCCTCAGGTCGCCGTTGACTTCGGTTGGAGCGCCGAGGAGTTTCTCGACCAGTGCTGCAAAGGCAAGGCTGGACTTGAGGCAGGGGCGTGGAAAGAATTGGACGCGGAGGTGTACCTGTTTACGGCTGAGGTCTTCGCGGAGGCAGTCGCCGATGGATAAGTCGCGTGGTCGATTGGTGTCGATCAGTCATGTGAATCTCGAATCGAAGCCAGGGATAGAGGATGCGATTCAGTGGTTCTACGGCGACTGGTTGGGGTTGGTGGAAGTGGGACCGGAGCACGACAAAGACCGCGGCGGTCCCGTATTGCGGTTTCGATCGGAGCATTACGACCTGCGTATCGCGATCGTGAAGTCACCGTCCGTGGAAGCCATCGACCGCCGCTTGCAGGTTGAGGTGCCGTCCTTGGAATCCGCCGCCGAGTTGCTGGATGATCGGCGCTACCCTTACCAATGGTTGCACGGGCTGAGCTCGACCGACCAGTCGCTAGTGTTGCACGATCCGATGGGGAATCGTGTGGTGGTTCGGCGCCATTGGCCCCCGTCGCCGATTTGACGTGACGGTGATCGCGGGGGGGGGGAAATCCCCCGGGGTCCGGCGGTTCCCAAGAGGTGAAAGCCGTGGAGATGGCGGGTTGACACTAGGATCGGGGCACGTTATGTTCTGGAGGTCGACTCGGGGAGATCGCGGTCGGGTTGCGTTTGCGACCGCTTTGAACGGGTCGTTTCAGCCGCCGAACGGGGGTCCATTGGGCGGAGGATTGGTCGTTTTTTGTCATCCGGCGGCCTGTATCGGCTCCCCCGTCCGCGATTGTGAGTTCCCCAAGTATCTCCCGGAACCGAACGAACCCTGCGGTTGGTCATTCTCCGGGCGCCCCTATTGGGTGGATTGCGAAACGCATGGCGGCCCACTCGGCTTACCGCGTGTGAAACCAGACAGCCAAGAACGGTGCAAGCCGGTGATCGGATTGTCGGGCGGAATTGCATCCGGCAAGTCACTCGCCGCGAAGATACTCTCGGGACTCGGCGCCGCGGTCATCGACTCCGACGAACTGGTTGGTCTGGAGATGCGTGAGGCGGAGGTGATCGAAACCTACCGCAGCTGGTGGGGCGATCGGGTGTGTGCGCCCGACGGGCGCATCGATCGTCGTGCGGTTGCCGACATCGTCTTCAGCGACCCTCGCGAACGCGACAGGCTTGAGGCCTATCTGTTCCCGCGGTTGGAACTTCGGCGAAAGCGGATGGTCGCCGGGATGCGGAATGATCCCGCGGTTCGTGCGATAGTATTGGACAGCCCGTTGCTCTACGAAGCAGGGCTGGACAAATCCTGCGACGTTGTGATTTTCATTGATACGGAGCGATCCGTGCGGCTGCGCCGCGCGATGGAGACTCGCGGCTGGACTGACGGGGAATTGGACCGGCGAGAAAAATCGCAGAAACCTCTGGACATTAAGGCCCAGGCCGCCGATTATAGGGTGGCAAACAACTCCAGCGCCGGCGCGCTACGTTCCCAGCTTGAAACCATTGTTGATCGCTTGCTGACGAGCCAAACGCCGGGTCCGGGTGCCATTGGCCGGGACACGAATCGCTAGCTGGGCGAGCATCACCAGATTGCGTTATCAGTTACTAGAGAGGAATCATGCCTTTCCGCCCACTCTTGCGGCGGGAGCAACTCTATTTTCACCATCCATTCAGGAGGTTGAGTCCATGGCGAAAGCCAACACGGGACGAACCCGTTCGTCCAAGAAGAAATCAGGGGAATCGGAAGACCCCAAGGAAACCAAGCCCGCCGGTGACGAGGTCATGGTGGCGGACGACGACTTCGGCGTCATCCCCAGCGATCAGATGATCGGCGCTCCGAGTGCTCCGAGTGCTCCGAGTGCTCCGAGCGGATCGGGCAACGGCGACGGAGGAAGCAACTCTGTCGCCGCGGCGGACGCAGAAACGCACGCCAAGTACGAGGAGATCAAACGCGGGGAAACACACATCACTACCCTGCAAAAGATGACCGTCAGTGAGCTGCACGAGTTGGCCAAGGAGGACGGTCTGACCGAGTACACCGGTCTCAAGAAACAGGATCTGATCTTTAGAATCCTCAAAGACCGCATCCGTCAGAACGGGTTGATGTACGGGGAGGGCGTGCTCGAGATATTGCCGGACGGGTTCGGCTTCCTGCGCTCTCCGGAGTACAACTACCTGCCCTGCCCCGATGATATCTACGTCAGCCCGTCGCAGATCCGCCGGTTCGGCCTGCGGACTGGTCAGGTCGTCGTCGGACAGATTCGGCCGCCGAAAGAGTCGGAGCGGTACTTCGCGCTGTTGCGGGTCGAAGCCATCAACTTCGAAGACCCCAACATGGTCACCGAGAAGACCAACTTCGAGGATCTCACCCCGCATCATCCCGACAAGCGGTTCATCCTCGAGACCGACGCGGCCGAGTTCAACATGCGCATCGTCGATCTCGTCACGCCGATTGGCATGGGACAGCGTATGCTGATCGTCGCGCCGCCGCGTACCGGTAAGACCGTGCTCCTGCAGAAAATGGCCAACGCGATCTCCCACAATCACCCCGACTGCTTCGTCATCATTCTGCTGATCGACGAACGACCGGAAGAGGTCACCGAAATGTCCCGCGCCACCACGGCTGAGGTCGTGAGCTCGACTTTCGATGAACCGGCGTCACGTCACGTGCAGGTGTCGGAGATGGTGATCGAGAAAGCCAAGCGCATGGTCGAGTACGGAAAGGACGTGGTCATTCTTCTGGATTCCATCACGCGTCTTGCCCGCGCCTACAACACCGAGATGCCCCACTCCGGCAAGATCCTCTCCGGTGGTGTGGATGCAAACGCCCTGCAAAAGCCCAAGCGCTTCTTCGGCGCCGCGCGCAACCTCGAAGAGGGTGGGTCGTTGACCATCATCGGAACCGCGCTCGTCGACACCGGCAGCAGGATGGACGAGGTGATTTTCGAAGAGTTCAAGGGTACGGGAAACAGCGAGTTGCATCTGGACCGCCGCCTCGTGGACAAGCGGATCTGGCCGGCGATCGACATCGCAGCCAGCGGGACCCGCAAAGAGGAGTTGCTCTGCGTGCCCAAGGAGTTGGAGCTTATCTACAAGCTCCGCCGCGTGCTCAGCGACATGAATGCGGTCGAAGCCGTCGAGTTGCTCCGCAACCGCCTGGGCAAGGTCAAGAGCAACGCCGAGTTCCTGATGACCATGAACCTGGCCTGACCCCCACGGCGACCGGCCGCACAATGCACCAAACACAACGCCCGTTGCGTCTCGCAGCGGGCGTTGTCTCGTGGCGCGGCGCGGGTCGGTCAGTCCCAGAAGTCGGACGCCGGGGGATTGACGGAGATTCGCGGGGCTGACAGGGGGCCTTGGACTTTGTAAGTGATGAGTTTGTCAGTGACCCGCCCCACGGCTTGTCCAACGCGCCCGAAGAGGGACTGCACTTTCTCCAACGGTCCGGCGTTGACCCCGAGATCCACGTCGCCGGTATAGAAGACCTTTCCGCGGACGCGGGCCGCGATGACTGTCGACGTCAGTTCACACTGGCGCAGTTCGATGTGTTCAGGATGGACCCGGAACCGGGCGGTGACGGTGTCACTCCTCTTGTCGCCGGATCGCTCGTGGCTGCGTTTGAGGTACTGCAAGAAATCCGAGATTCCCGGGAGCGACAACAGCCGGCCGTCCTCGATGTCGAGGGTCCCGTCGCCGCCCAGGCTCCCGGGCCACCGGTCGACATCGGCGACGAGTGTTCCCGATGACCGCAGCCTTCCGGCGTAGGGCGCCCGCCCGTCAGTCTTACGCAGTGCCTGTGCGATTTCCAGATTGGACGCGTTCCAGGAGCATCGCAGGGGCCAGTGTTCCCCGGCGCGTAGTTCGGCGCGTCCCGTGACGCGCCCGCCGAGCAGTTCAGCCGTCAAGTTCGCCCGGCCCGCACCGTCGGCGAATTCGGCTGTGATACCGATCCGCCGTGCGGACAGATCTGCGTCTCCGTGTGCGAAGCGCGCGTCCTCGAGTGCGGCATCAAGGAGGAGTGCGCCTTCTCGCCAGTCAGTCAGGGGAAGTGTGGCGCGCAGGTCCGCGGACAGTCGTCCGGCGACCCGGTGTTGGCTCAGCAGTCGTTGCATGGGGGGAGGAAGTGTTTCATATTGTCCGGGGTTGACTTGGGCGCGCAGTGTCAGTTGAGTGATGTCGAGTAATGCGGCGTCGAGATCAATGTGACCGGTGATCTTCAGATCCAGCAGAGGCGCCCGGTGAAGCGCGGCATTGAGTGGGTAATTGCCCGGTGTCTTCGCGTCGACGGGTGTGTCCAGTTGCATTGTAATGGACCGCCACACCATGGGCTCGCCGCCGGCGTCGGCGTCGTAATGGAGCTCTGCGTTGCGAATGAGAACCTGTCGCAGGCGTAAGACGTCACTGAGTCGTCGCCCTTCTTTGACTGAAGTGAGATCGACTGCGACGGTGGGCTGGACGAACGGAGTCCAGCCAACGAATCCGCCTCCCTCCGCGCGAACGAACTGGAGGCGCGGCTGATCGAGTTCGATTCGTTGGATGAGGATGGGCTGATTCCGTCGCGGCGTCTCGGCGAGTTCGAGGAGCAGGCGTTCGGCTGAGAGGATCGTCCGGCCGGCGGATCGGAGTGACAGTCCGGTGACGACGACGGTGGCTGG
>JAJDDS010000417.1 GCA_029260195.1 Phycisphaerae bacterium | reverse complement strand
ATCGTGCTCGCCATC
Source organism: Phycisphaerae bacterium (assembly GCA_029260195.1). Taxonomy (GTDB): domain Bacteria; phylum Planctomycetota; class Phycisphaerae; order UBA1845; family UBA1845; genus OFTM321. Next base: position 3,788 of record JAJDDS010000417.1, on the reverse strand, counting down.
GTGGTGTACTGCGTCGTGTTCACCATGATGGGGGTCGTCGGCTTCTGGGCGTTCCGGGCCCGCAAGCTGGCCAACCTCGCCGCCGAAGGCAGCCCCTCCGAACCCGACCCCCAGTCCTGACCACTTCCTGCGGATGCGTATTCTTCCAGAGCCGCGCCCGTAAGGATGCGATCCCGTTCCGCGCCCGTAAGGACACGGGACCCCACTCCGGCACGACCCACTTCGGCATCATTTGCGGATCGCACGGCAGGTGTTGCGCGTCGCACGCGACGCCCCGTTCGCCACCCCGGCGCGAAGCCGCGAATCTGAACATTTCGTAAACCCATGTCACACAAGTGTTTGCGATCGCTCCACCGGCGTCCGGGAAGTGTTCCACGCGCGTCGCGTCTACGATTGGTACGCACCCTGTTAAGGAGGACACTGTAGCCGCGGATTGTCCGCGGAATCGAACCGTAATCGCGGAGCGTACACGGTGAACCTCGATGCACGAATCATGGCGCTGGACGAAGCCATCAGGCATCATGCGGACTGGGAGGAACTCGGCCGACAAATTCGCCAAGTCGCCGTGGAGTCCGTCGACCTGTCCATCCACCCGTCGCATCTGCGCGGAAGAATCAGCCCCGCCGAACACCGCGCGTTCACGGACACGGAGGACCGGTCATGACCTACGGACTGTGGCTCTCGACCGCCGGACTGCAGGCGAACGACTATCGCCAGGCGATCATGGCGAATAATCTGGCGAATGCGAACACGGTCGGCTTCAAGCACGACCTCGCCGTTATCCAGGAACGTCCGCCGGAGAGTTCGGCGGAAGCCGGCAACCGGCGATTCACCCATCCTATCCTCAACGACCTTACCGGCGGACTCTGGGTTCGCCCGACCGTCCCCACATTCGCCCAGGGCGACCTCGACAAGACCGGCGGTCCGCTCGACGTAGCCGTCGATGGCGACGGGTTCTTCACCGTACGTGACGGAGACAAGGACCGCTTCACGCGCGACGGACGCATGACGCTCAACAGCGACGGCGAGCTTGTTATGACCTCGGCCGGTGGGCGCGTCAGGATCCTTGACGAAGGGGGCGGTGGTATTCAACTCGATCTCAACCTTCCCGGCGTCGTCTCGATATCGAGTGACGGGGCTGTGCTGCAGGGCACGGAGGTGGTCGGACGGATCGGGCTGACCGACTTCGACGACCGAACCCAACTGTCCAAGATCGGAGAGAATCTGTACCGGAACCACGGGTCCGCGGAAATCCCCGCGACCGGACGATTTCGCAGCGGACACGTCGAACGTTCGACTTCGGACCCTGTACGCGGGATGGCATCCATGATCGACGTGTCCCGCGCCTATCAACTGAATGCGAATTTAATCTCGTTGCAGGACCAGACCATCGGCCAAGCCGTCTCGCGGGTCGGGAGAATCGGATAACCCCAGGATCGCGCGGGACGTAACCCGTGCCCCGGAGAGTACGCCACATGGCAGTCACCGCACTACACGCCGCCGCGACGGGCATGCAGGCCCAGGACACGAAGCTCGACGTCCTGGCCAACAACCTCGCCAACGTCAACACGGCCGGCTTCAAACGGTCGCGGGTCAACTTCGAGGACCTCCTCTACCAGGTCAAACGCGAACCCGGCATCCGCAACGCCGACGACGAACCCATCCCCCACGGCATCCAGGTCGGGCTCGGCGTCGAAATCAGCGGGACCCAGCAAGCCTTCACCCAGGGATCGGTCGAACGAACCGAGCAGGAACTCGACCTCCTCATTGAGGGCTCCGGGTTTTTCCAGGTTCAGGCCATACACGACGGAGACGTCATCACCGCCTACACGCGAAACGGGAACTTCACGCGGAACTCCGAAGGAAACATCGTCCTGGCCAACAGCGACGGCTCAATTCTCGAACCGCCGATCACGATCCCCGACGACGCCCAAAGTGTCAGCATTGGCAACAACGGCGAGGTTAGCGTCCGGCAGCAGGGGTCGCCCACGCAGACCGTCGTTGGGCAGATCGAGCTCGCCCGCTTCGTCAATCCCGAAGGACTTGGGCAGATTGGAAGCAACCTCTTCCGCGAAACCGACGCGTCGGGACCGGCGGTCACCGGTTCACCGCAGACAGACGGACTCGGGACGATCCGCCAGTCCCGACTAGAACTCAGCAACGTCGATCCGGTGCGGGAGTTGATCCAGTTGATCCTCACGCAGCGGTCGTTCGAACTCAACAGTCAGACGATTCAGGCGGCCGATCAGGCGCTCCAGACCGTCGCCAACCTCAGGAGATTCTAACCGGGCGTGAGCGCTGGTGCGTGAGCGACACGCCGGCCCACAGGGCAGAAGGTAGGATGCTGACATGAATCGCAAGGAGTGCAACCACATCAAACGCATCGCCCCGATCATCCTCGTCGTGATCGCTCACGCCGTCACACCGGCGCGTGCGGAGACCGTGCGCATCTGGCCTAGCGCGGTGGTTTCCACCGACGAAGTGACACTACGTGACACTTGTGACCTGACGCGACTCCCGGCTGCCACACGCGCCGCGGTTGGCATGACCGTCGTCTCCCCCGCGCCGCCCCCCGGCGGCTCCACGCAGATCGATGCCCGCGACGTACAGGACGCCCTCGAACGCGCCGGCGTCAACCTCGCCACCGTTGTGCTCTCCGGCGCCATCAGGTGCGGAATCACCCGCCCGCTCGACGCCGGTCCGCGCAGCCCCGCGCCGGTCCAGTCTGACCCTACAGCCACCCGGACTTTGCGCGCCGCTGTCCAGGACGCTTTTCGAGAACGCGCCGCGCGTTTTGGCGGTGGGATCGATCTGCGCTTTGGAAGAATCGCGCCCCAACTGCTTGAACTGACCGAACCGCGCTACCGCTTCGACGTTCAGATTCCCGAGGGACGTTGGATTGGGCATATGATCAACGTCAACGTCGACGTCTTCGAAGCGGATGTGCGAGCGAAATCCGTTCACCTCGTCGTCAACGCTTCCCTGACCCGCCGCGTCGTCGTCGCGCGCCGCGCCATCAACCTCAAATCCGCCATCCGCGGTGAAGACGTCGAGTACGCCGATCGAACGTACGATGACGCCGACCGGCTGGGCATCACCGACACCGCCGCCGTCGTCGGACAGCGCGCCAAGCGGTTCATCCGCGCCGGTGACGCCATCCGGACGGGCGATCTCGAGACCGTTCCGCTCGTCAAACGCGGGCAGATCGTCGACGTCCTTTCGACCGCAGGCGGTGTCCAGGTGCGGTCCGTAGCCAAAGCCGCCTCCGCGGGCGGACTTGGCGACACCGTCGAACTTCGCATGGGCGACGGTCGCGGCGAACGCATCACGGGTGTCGTGACAGGGCAGCGTGAGGTCGCCATCGTTTCCCCATCCACCCAAGACACGCACCACGAGACCCTAATCGCAGCTGGGAGGAATCATGAATCCTAGTCGCGTCGCCATCTTGATCATCGTCGTCCTCGCGCCGGACGCGGGCGCCCAGACCACGTCGCTGAGTCGGCGTCGCGCGACCGTGAACAGCACGCCGGCGAACCAGAAGGACCCCAGAAATCTCAACCCCCGCGTCGGGAACCCCACCATCGAGAAGCACTCCCTCACCGCCGTCAAGGAGACGCCCCCGCGTACGTTCAAGGTCCACGACCTCATCACCATCATCGTACGCGAGCAACGCAAGTACGAAGCGGACGGCGAACTGAAGACGCGGAAGAAGTTCGACATCGATTCCAAGTTGACCGCGATCTTCAAGCCGGTGGCGGGAACACTCGGCGCGGGCACTTTCAGCAACG
>JAJDDS010000416.1 GCA_029260195.1 Phycisphaerae bacterium | reverse complement strand
CGGTGGCGGATTTGGCGGTGCTGTTTGCGTCGGGTGATGAGCCGGTGGTGGATCGTCGTCGCCGCGCGGCGCCTTGGGTACGGCGACTGCGGGATGAATTCGCAACACACGTGGACCTCGAGCGCGTGCTGGGGAAGGTCGAGCTGCGGCTGAACGGTGGTTCGTGAGGGTCGGCGCGGCGTGTCGTGATCGTCGCGCAGGGGTGCGCGATCGGTTGATACTTAACAATTACAAAAACCAGCGCATCGGGCGGGAAATAATCGCGTTATCGGAATGATTCGCCGGCTGTGCGCGGCGGGGAGCCGCTACAATGGAACGCCGCGTAGCCGCCGGCTGCGCTGTGGTCGGAGGCCGACTCCCCGTCGGTGAATCGAACTCGCGTCGGGCTGGAGAATTACTTTGCGACGATTGAACGGAATACGGCGCCTGCCGCTCGTGATGTCTGTGGCGTGTTTTGGCTGGTGGTTTGCGCCGGGACGCGCGGTGGCGGATGGCGGGGAGTTCCCTTCTTCGGGGGTGACGTTGCTGGGGCGGGTCGCGCTCTCGGAGTTTCCGGGAATGCAGGCTCGAGGAAACGACATCTGGGGATACGTTTCGCCGTCGGGTCGGGAGTATGCAATCATGGGGGTGAGCGACGGGACGGGGTTCATCGAGGTGACGGACCCGACGCGGCCAACGATGGTAGGATACGTCGCGGGTCCCCATTCGATCTGGCGGGATATGAAGGTGCATCAGGAGGTCTGTTACACGGTGAGCCAGGAAGGGGACGGGTTGCAGATCATCGATCTGAGCGAGATCGATTCGGGTGTGGTGACGCACGTTAGTACGAGCAATCTGAACGGGCTGTTTTTCGTGGCGCACAACATCGCGCTCAACGCGGAGAGCGGTTACGCGTATCCGGTTCTGTCCGACATCAATCCGGGGATCACGGCGGTGGATCTTGCGGACCCGTTCAATCCGGTGATCGCGGGGATGTGGACGGAGGTGGGGGTGCATGACGTGCAGGTGGTGTCGTACCCGGATGGGCTGTACGCGGGGCGGGAGATCGCGTTCGCGTTTTGCCAGGGCGACGGCGTGTACATCGTCGACGTGACGGACAAGTCGAACATGTTCACACTGTCGTCGGTGCAGTATCCGGGAGTGTCGTATTCGCATCAGGGGTGGCTGAGCACGGACCGGCGGTACTTGTTCGCCGGGGATGAGTTGGATGAGTTATTCGCGGTGACACCGACGACGAAGACGCTGGTGTTCGACGTTTTGGATATTGAGCAGCCGGTGCAACTGGCATCGTTTTCGAGCGGGCTGCCTGCGACCGATCACAACATGATGGTTCGGGGGGATTTCCTGTTCGAGGCGAATTACACGAGCGGGATGCGGATATTCGACGTGTCGGACGTTGGGCAAGCGGCGGAGGTCGGTTTTTTCGACACCTTCCCTGAGCACAACGAGGCAAGCTGGGGATTTGAAGGGGCTTGGGGTGTTTATCCGGATCTTCCGAGCGGCGTGGTGATCGTGGCGGATCGGGAGCGGGGGTTGTTCGTGCTGGATACGTCGGAGATCACCGGAAGTGAGCCCATCGCGGGGGATTGGGACGGTGATGGCGACGTCGATCTGTTCGATTACACAGCGTTTTTGGGATGCGTGGGCGAGCCGGGGGCGCCGGCGGGGGTGGAGTGCGCGGTGTTTGACCTCGATGCGGACGGTGATGTCGATCGCGAGGATTTTGGTATATTGCAGATCGGGTTCACTGGCTGAGCGAGGGGCGCGGGCGAGTGGCGTCGCCAATTGGGATGCGAATTAACGATCGTCATGGGACTTAAGCGGGACGGGTGTTGGTGCCAATGGTTCGGCGATGCGGCGCTGTCGTGGGAGCGGCTGTGACGGAACGGCGCGGGAAAGTACTGGCCTGCGGGTTGCTGTTGTCGGCAGCGGCGAGTCACCTCGTGGTGTGCCGTTGGGGGGCGCCTGACAAGGATCGTGCGGTAACCACGCTGGTCCGGATCCCGAACGTCGCGCGCTACATACTGGATCGCGGTCCACGGGATATTCACGTGTGCGTCGATGATCGCATAGGACGGGTCGTGGGTTGGGGCGCGGGTGTGGCGATGCCGGCCCTGCTCATCGGATTCGCCGGGTACATCCGGTTCTCGCGGCGTGAGCTGAAGCAGCTTATGGGCGTGGGGGCGTTCGTGCTGGCTGGATTGGGGATCGTTGTGGTTCTGATCTTCGCAGCTGGGTACTGGTGAGTGGAGCGCGAGCGATGAACATCGGGGAGATCGGCGACGGTGTAGTCACGCCAGATTGGGGCCGGGAAATAGCGAAAGCACCGCCCGGCCTCGACCGGGCGATGCTCTCTGGAGGGGAAAAGCATCCATCTGAATCCGAACCGCAGGCGCGGCCACCCGCGCGGATATCGGAGCACCGGCGCCGCGCATCGCGCATCGCGAGGTCGGACGGCCCCGCACGCGGGCATTGTCAGAGAGGCGAGCCGGCTCGGCTATACGTATTTTCCCCCGAATCCGTCAGGGTTTTCCCGCATCTGATTTGAACTGACCATGAGTCGAACGAGTTCAGCGATGGAATTGGCCTTCATTTTGCGCATCATGCTGGCGCGGTGAGATTCGACGGTTCGGTCGGAGAGGATGAGCCGGTGGGCTATGGCTTTGTTGGGCAGTCCGTCGACGACGCATTCGAGCACCTGGCGTTCGCGTTGGCTCAAGGACTTGAGGCGCAATCGGACGGTGTTTGTTTCTCCGCGATGACCGTATTGGTGGTTGTCGCGGTTGACGGCGCGGTGGATGTGGTCGAGGAGGTCCTGGTCGTTGAAAGGTTTTTCGAGGAAGTGCTCGGCGCCGGCGTGCATGGCGCGGACCGCCATGGGGACGTCGGCGTGGGCGGTGAGGAAGATGATGGGGATGTCATTGTGGGTGTCGAGGAGCTTCTGTTGCAACTCGAGGCCGCTCATACCGGGCATGCGCACGTCCAGGACGAGGCAGCCCGGACGGGCGGGTTCGCCGGCGTCGAGGAATTCTTCGGCGCTATCGAAGCAGTGGATCTTGAGGTGGACCGATTCGATAAGGTACCGAAGCGACTGGCGCACGGCGGGGTCATCATCAATGATGTGTATGGTCGGCTCGTGGTTGATCATCCGCGGCTCCGTGCATCGTGGGCAGTGAGAACTGAAAGACCATACCGATTCCATCGTTTGGTGTCGCCCACAGTTTCCCGCCGAAGGACTCGATAAGCGTCTTGCTGATCGGCAGCCCCATGCCGATCCCCTTGGGCTTGGTGGAGAAGAAGGGCTCGAAGGCTTGTTCGATTTCTTTTTGTGAGAGGGCGCAGCCGGTATCGTGGACGGCGACGGAGACGGCGGTCTCGTTTTCGCCGGTGGTTTCGACAGTCAAATGACGTTTCGGGGCGTCGGCGGTGACCATGGACTCGACTGCGTTGCGGAGCAGGTTGAGGACGACCTGCTCGACTTGAATGTCGTCGGCGAGCACCGAGGGCGGGGCGTCAGCGAGTTGGAGATTGAGTGACACGCCGGATTGCCTGATTTGTGCGGCGGCGATTGTGGCGGCTTTGGTGACGACGGCGTTGATGTCGACCGGGACGCGCCTGACGTGTTCTTTCCGTACGAAGGCGCGCAGCCTTCTGATGATCTCGCCGGCTCGCCCCGCTTGTTCGGAGATGCGTTCGAGGACGTCGGTGACTTGGTCAGGGGCGCCGGTTTGACTTCTGATGCGTCGCAGGCAACCCTGCGCGTAGTTGCGAATGGCGGTCAGGGGTTGGTTGATTTCGTGTGCGAGTCCGGAGGCCATTTCGCCCATGGTACCGAGTCTGGCGACGTGTGCGAGGTCTTCCAGATGGATCCTGGCTGTTTCTTCGGCGCGGCGGCGGTCGGTGATGTCCGCGGCGATACCGGCGACACGACAGACCTCGCCGGATTCGTCGTGGATGGGGAATCCGCGGTCGTGGATCCACCTTATGGTTCCATCGGGGTGGACGACGCGATACTCAGCTTCGAAGAGCTGACCGGCCAGGCGTTTTCGCTTGAGATCTTCGACGATGCACTGGTCCTCGTGATGGACCGAGCGGGTCCAATCGAGGGGATCGCGGTAGAGTCCTTCGAGTGGTCTGGCCCATGTGGATTCGCATCCGGGGCTGGCGTAGACGATCCTTTGGCTTCTCAGATCGAGGAGCCAGCATGCGCCTCGGATGTTCTCGGCGAGCTGCCGGAAACGCTCATCGCTTTCGCGCAGGGCTTCCTCGATGCGCTTGCGTTCGGTGACGTCGCGGATGATGCCGGCGAAGAATCGGCGATCGCCGACGCACCAAGTGCTGAACGACGGCTCGACTCGGAATTCCGTGCCGTCCTTTCTCCTGCCGACCAGATCAAGCGTTTTGCCGGCGACTGTTGAACGGCCAGTGGTATGGAGTCGCGCGATCCCCGCGCGGTGTTTCTCCTGGAATCGCTCTGGAATCAAGTTGGTGAGCGGCTGACCAATGATCTCGTCCTCCGTGTGACCGAACATTTCGGCGGCGGCGGCGTTCCATGAGACGATCAAGCCGTCGTCGTCGCC
>JAJDDS010000415.1 GCA_029260195.1 Phycisphaerae bacterium | reverse complement strand
CGGTGATGGCGGACGGGGTGATGTTGGGCATGTCGCAGCCGAGCAGCAAGCACCATCGGTCGGGGTAGCGCGCCAGAATGGAGGCGAGTCCGGCGATGGGTCCGGCGCCGGTGGTGGCGTCGGGGAGGCGCTCGATGTCGTCGAGCGCGGGGGGGAGACCGTCGGCGTTGCCGAGTAGGACGCAATCGGTGGTGACACGTCGAGCGGTTTGTACCACGGTTTCGATGATGGTGGAATCGCGCCATGGCAATGGCGCCTTGTCGGCGCCCATGCGCTTGGACTTGCCGCCGATGAGGATTCCGGTGACGATCGAAGGGGACTGCAACATGGGCGCATTGTAGCGTGGCGGAACGACGTGGCGACCGAGACGTTAGGGGCGGCGATGAGCGCGAAGGACCGGGTGACGGAGTTGTTGGAGGCGTATTCGCCGTTCGGGATTCTTGCGCCGAATAAGCCGCGTCACCTTCGGGCGATCCTCGATACGATCGGGGAGAATTACGGGAAATGGCATAAGGCGTTCAAGGTGCTGGATGGTCCCTGCAACGGGTGCGCGGTGCAGACGGACGGTCTATGGGACAACGTGATGCCGCGCCGGCCTCATTTCTGCATGATCCGATTGGGATTGATCGAGGAAGTGTTGCGGGAAGATGCGGATCCGTATGCGTTCGCGGATGCAACCACGGTGCGCCGGATGGGCAACGATCGGATCGAACGGTTGGGGCGGTTGACGAAGCCACAGTTGTGGCGGCGCGGGGGGCGCGGGTATGAGCCGATCACGTTCGAGGAGGCGTACGATCTGGCGGGGGCGTGGATTGGTGAGAAGCGCGGGTCGCGGTGCGGGTTCTATTCGACGAGCAAGGCGGTTGGGAACGAGGAGTATTTTGCGTTTCAGCAGTTCGCGCGGGTAGTTGGACGGACGAACAACGTGGACAGTTGCGCGCGTCAGTGTCACGCAGCCAGTGTGTCGGCGCTGAAGGCGACGGTCGGGGCTGGCGTGTCGTCGGGACCCTTGAGCGATTTTGTTGACACGGATGTGTTGGTGCTTGCAGGGACGAACCTGGCGAACAATCAGCCACTGATCGTGCGGTACATCGAACATGGTCGGTCGACGCGCGGCGGCCGGCCCTTCGTGATCGTGGTGAATCCGTATCGGGAGCCGGGGTTGGAGCGGTATTGGGTGCCGTCGAGTCCGAAGAGCGCGGTATTCGGTTCGCGGATTTGTGATGAGTTCGTGCAAGTGCGGCCGGGGGGCGACATCGCGTTTTTCAATGGAGTGTTGAAGATTCTGATCGACGATGCGTTGTTGACCGAACGACACAAGGCGTTCATTGCGGATCGCACGACGGGTTTCGATGCGTTGTCGGCGGGGTTGGCGGATCAGTCGTTGGAATGGCTTGCCGCGGCGAGCGGTGTGCCGATCGAGAAGATGCGTCGCGTGGCGATGGTGCTGGCGCGGTGCGAGAACGCGCTGTTTTGCTGGGGGATGGGGCTGACGCAATCGCGGCGGGGGTCCGACAACGTCAAGGCGGTGGTGAATGTGGCGTTGGCGTTGGGTCAGTTGGGGAAGGCGAAGGCGGGGTTGGCGCCGTTGCGCGGGCAAAGCGCGGTGCAGGCGTCGGGGGAATGCGGAGTCGCGCCGGATGTGTTTCCCGGTGGTGATGCGGTGAGCGCGGAGTCGGCGAAGCGGTTTGCGAAGTACTGGGGCGCGAAGGTGTCGGGGCGGGCGGGATTGCCGACGGGCAAGATGATCGAGGCTGTGGAGCGGGGGAAGATCGAGCTGCTGATGTCGCTGGGTGGGAATCTACGGGAGACGATGCCGGATCGGGCGTATATAGAGCAGGTGTTAAAGAAGGTCCCCTATCGGATTCGGTTGGACGTGATGATGAACACGGAGTCGATGATCGCTCCGGGTGCGGCGTCGTTGGTGATTCCGATTCGGAATTGGTACGAGTGGGACAGCGTGTTCACGACGACGTCGACGGATCGAACGATTCGGGCGTTTCGGGGGGCGCTGCCGCGCGACCATCAGGACCTTCCGGAGTCGTGGGACGCGATGCGGCTGATCGCGCGGCGGGTATTGGGGGAGGGGGGGGATGGGTTTGCGTATGAGCGTACGCAGGAGATTCGCGAGATGATGGATCGGACGATCGGGGTGTATCGGGGGATCGCGGAGTTGTCGGCGCCGCACCGGCAGATGCAATGGGGTGGGCGGTTCTTGTTTGCGGATGGGTTTGCGGCGATGCCGGATGGGCGAGCGGTGTTCGCACCGTTGCAACCCGACACGGTGGAAGTGGCGGCGGGGTGTTTGATCTTGAGTACGCGTCGCGGGTTCGGGCAGTGGAATTCGCAGCATCGACCCGGGGTGCGGAAGGACTCGCTGACCGGGGCGACGACGCGGCGTGCGGTGTTGATGCATCCGGACGACGCCTTGCGGTTCGGGTTGGATCGCGGGGATCGCGTTCGGTTGTCGACAGAGCATGGAGCGTCGGCGATCGGTGTGTGTCATCCGGACGATGGTGTTCGGCGGGGGCATGCGCAGGCGTTCTGGCCGTTGGCGAACGATCTCATTAAGCGCGGGGTCTATGACAAGGAGAGTACGGAGCCGGATTACAATGTGGTGGTCAAAGTGGAGCGGGTGGGGTGAGCGGGAAGAAAGAAGATTATCCACAGAGAACACAGGGGGCACAGAGAAAGCCGAAAGTCGGAGGACGGAGCACGGAAGAAACGGATTGACGCAGAGTGCTCGGAGACGTACTGGAGTGGTGAGCGATTCTCTGCGAACTCCGCGACGCTTGAATGCGGATTCGCGTGGAGTGGTTGGGGGTGGCGTGGGGCGAAAGCCCGTGGATCGTTGGGGGTCGGCCGTGTCTTGATGGGCAAACTGAGACAAATCGTGCAAGCGGCGACGTCGGTGACAACATAAGTGGGTGTGTGGTCGCACGGACACGAATTCGAACCGACGTTTGCGGAGCTGCGTGGCTTGATCGGCGGGACGCCTCCTCGATACAATGAGGCGTCGCGCCGGTTTGGAGTGCGCGCGGCGGCCTGCGCGGGGATGTGGGGCTGCGGGAGAGGCGAGATTGTCTCCCGTCTCCCAGTTTCGTTTGCGAGAAGGGACAGACGATGAAGAGCCAGAGGATACTTCAGAACATCGTGGCATTGGTGATTGGCGGCGTTGTGCTGGTTTGCCCGGGCACGCCGGGGGCGTCCGTGCGGGGGCAGTGCCCTGTTCCGCCGGCGTTTCTCAATGAGACGGCCAAACTGACCGGTTCCCACGCCGTTGACCACGACTGGTACGGGAGGGCGGTCTCCATCAGTGGCGACGTGGCTGT
>JAJDDS010000414.1 GCA_029260195.1 Phycisphaerae bacterium | reverse complement strand
CGCCAGCGTCCACGCGCAGAAGAGTTCGTTCATTGATTCGAACTTCGGGTCGTGGACGTGGATGGCTCGGTCGGCTCCAATCGCCAAGGCCGTCCGCAGCGCCTCAGCCGCCTTGTCGCCGCCGAGGCAGATCACCACGATCTCCTCGACATCGGTTCGCGCTTCGCGCGTGCGAATCGCCAGCTCGACGCCGAATTCGTCGAACGGGTCGCACACCTGTTTGACGCCCGCCATTTCGATCCCCGACCCGTCCGCCTTTACTTTGATCGTGGCGTTCGAGTCCGGAACCTGCTTAATCACCGCCAGAATCTTCACGTTGCTGTCGCTCCTTGTCGTCGGGGTCCACCACACCCGCGGCGACCGCCCGCCGCGCGGACCGGGCATCCTACCCGATTCCCCGCCCCTTGTGGACCCTCACCGCCCGCCGTCATTCGCGACCGGAACACGTCGGCGTTCAAGGTGGCCGCCGTCCGACGGCGAAGCGTCGCGCCCGCAATCGCTCCAACACCCCCAAGACGAACGAAAACGCCGTCCGGACGAATCTGCTCGGTTCGACCGGCGCATGGCATGTTCGTCACCGACGGCTATCGACTCACTATTCGAGCGGAGTCAGGCCGGCCCGTGGACAATCCCTATCCGAACACTCGTGAATTCAATCGCAGACGGTCGACGTCGGGCAACTGGAGAGGCCGTCGAACGCGCTGATGTTCGGCGGGCTTCCCGTCCCGTAGTTGGCCTCGTATTGGTCTAGATCGTCGTTATCGACATCGCCGTCGCAATCCCAATCCGTGAGCGGATCGTAATCCGCATCAAGAGTTGTCTTGCGGTAGCAGGTACACCAAGCGTCGATGAACCGATCGGTGTCGGCAGTCTCGTCGCCGCTGCCGGATCCGTTGAAATTCCCAAACAACGAGCGCGAGAGTTTGACCGGCGTGTAGGGCGTGGTGCCGTCGCTGAGGAGGATGTCTCCGTCGATCGTCGTCGTCCCGGTGTAGAAGATGTTCTCCACGCTTGAATCAAGCCGCAGCACGGCGCCGGTCTCGACCGTCAAGTCCATGACGTAGAGGGCGTCCTCCAGGAGTAGGGCGCCGAACGTGTTCCCGCTGATGGGCGTGCTCTGGTATAGGTCGATGAGCTCAACAAAACCAGCCCCGTCGTCTTCGATGACCACATCGTTCCAGCGGTGGACGCACGGCGAATCGGTGAAGAGCACCTTGGCGCCATTGAAGTCATTGGTTCCGTCGCCGATGTAGTCCGGCCCGCCGGTCTCGAAGCTGCCCGACGTAACGAACGTCACGCTGACGCCTTCCAGGTCGAATGCGTTGATGTAGGTCGTATCGTCAACACCCTCCACGCGAACGGTCTGCGTCCCGGGTTTCAAGACCGTCTGCGAGCCTGACCCGCCATCGCCCATGACGATGTTCAGTTCGCTGGTCGACGTCGCCCGGATTACCTCGCCGAAAATGAACAACTCCCGGTGGACGATGTATGTATTTCCCGTTCCCGAGTAGGTCAGCTTGGAAAACCCGCCGACATCCGGCGTGGCTTGCGGATGATCCCCGTCATGCCAAGCGTCACATTGATCCGTAGCCGAGGCGCACGACGTATCGCCCACTTCCACCGTCCCACCGCTCTTGATGGTCATGTCCCACTGGACGTCGGCCAGGCTAAGCCGGTCGCATTCCACCGTGCCCACGGCTGTGACGGTCAGCTCGTCCGGGTCGAGCAGGTCAGTCACGTCCAAACCCAAGCCGGAGGTTCCGCCATCGCTGCGGACAGTCCACACGCCGCCATCGATGTCATCCAAGGCGATCACGCGGGCGTCGTTAATCAAATTCCAAACGCCGGCGCCCACCACGGTTCCGGCGATGATGTTGCCCGTCCCGGTAAACTCGCTGTCATCCGACATGTTCCAGACAGCGCCGGTGGTGGTCCCACCAACCGTCATCTCGCTGGAGTCCGTCATCGTGAACTCGGGGAAGTGCGAGGTGACGGTGCTGTCATAATCGTTGGTGATTGTCAGCTCGGATTCACCTCGCAGGTTCCAATCGGTCACTTCAGTAGTCGGCGTCCCTCCGACCGAATCGACGGTGGCTATCGTCGCCCCCGTCCCTCCGGACGTTCCGAGAGTCACCGCCGCGCTGGGGTTGCTCGAAACGACGCCGTCAATGATGAGTATGCAGTCGTCACCCAAGTTGATGTCCGAGTCGGTGACGTTCCCAGCCACATCGAGCTTGACGAAGCCCGCCGTCTGGCCGATTCCCGTAGCCCCGGCGAAGGTGATCTCGGTCGCGTTGCCGTCCACGTCGACGATGGTCCGATTGGCGTCATCCGTTCCGTTCTGGAGCAGGACCTTCAGGTTGGCGCTTCCGCCGTTCTGAAACAGGTTCCCGAATACGTGCAAAAGCTTCGCCCCATTCACCTGCACGAACCGGTCGTTGTCCGCCCCCTTGCCCTTCAAGTCGTCGCAATTGGCTGGGTCGATGTTCACCTGAATATCCGTCAGCGTCGTCGTGTGCGTCGCGTCGACGCTCGACGTGGGCACAATGAAGCTCCAGTTGTCGCCGTCGCTCCATTGCGGTCCGGCGGCGACGTCGATCCACTCCGTCGACGTTTGGGCTTCCGTGCTACGAACCAGGATGATCCCCGAGTCCCCCACAGGTACCACCGATGGAATCACCGGCAGACTCGCCAGCGCGCACACCATCCCCGCGACAACATGATTTTTACTTGTATTCATGGTAGATTACTCCGATTCGTGGGTTTCTACGTGGTCCCGTCACATGACGGGATTACCAGGCGGCGCCGGACTACACTCCGGCGTCGCCTACTTCACAAACTGAACCCCTGCGTCCCGTCCTACCTCCTTTCCAGGCGCGGGCTAAGGATCAACTATGGTTCACAACCGTCGATCATCGATCCTGGACCGGTGTAGGCGTTTATGAACGCCGCCCAATCCTGCGAATCGATATCGCTATCTCCGTCGAAGTCTCCGCGAGTACACTCGGCAAGCAACTCGCCTTCCGGTCCCGGTTCCGCCGTGCCGCACCGTTGAAGAATCCAAGCGTCGTACAGATCGATGACGCAATCTTGATTGAAATCTCCGTTCGTTCCCTCTCGACGCAGCAGGAACAACTCCCTGTGTCCGTTGTCCAGGTTCAGGAGGTTCATGGCCATCTCAGCTCGATCGTTCAAGGAAGAACGACTTGTCGTAAAGCCGAAGCTCGGAAGCACGTAGATCGCACCACTCTTGAAAATGGCGTGCTTCCTGAGGTTCTCTCGGAAATCCCAAATCGCAAGTGAAACTTCGTCGGCGTCGTTGATCCTCGCGGTGCCCGCAATCGGAGCAAGCATGGTCACCATCTCGCCGTCCCAGAATTGTACGCCCGTGTTGTCCTGCCACACGACGTGCCCCGCATCATTGATGTCAGGCCCCTGGCACTGACACTCGCCCGGTGTGATATCCGTCACCGCTCCATCAGAGTACAGCATGATCCTTCCGATCCAGGGTTGGACGCTGAAATCGTAACGCGTCCAAACCACGTCCCGACGATTATTCACGCGCGGGGATTGGTTGTTTCCGCCGTTTGT
>JAJDDS010000413.1 GCA_029260195.1 Phycisphaerae bacterium | reverse complement strand
GCTCCGTGGTGACTCATCCTTATGCAGCCACTCATGGGCGAGCTCATGTGCAAGGACGCTGAATTCCTCGGCGGGCGCGAGGCCTTCACGGATGACGATCTGTCCGCCGTACGAGGCTCCGATCGCGTCACCAATCGCTGAACCATACGTTAGGTCGATGTCGTTGCTCTCGACGAACCGCTTGAGGCGATCCAAGTGGTCGGCGGGATCACCCTTCACACAGGCAAACTCCGGTATTGGCTTTCCCTCGGTTTGGCCCAAATCAAACACGTAGGCCGTCTTGAATCCCAAGAGACACTCGTTAGCAATCTCCTTGCTCCGATCGCCTTTCTCGTCCTCTTCCGAATCCGGCACCTGCTTGCGATAGGCGATCGGTGCGAGTATCGCGATTCCTTTCTCCCCCCGTTTCACACGCCGACCGAGCCGTTTCCACGTGTGAAACCCCGCTACCTTCGTCGCGTTCGGCCGCGCGCTCATGATAAGAAACAGATTCCGCACGCTGTAGTTGTGAAACCTCGCCATCGCGGCGAAGTACGCTTTCAGGGTTGCGCTCTTTCCGCCCTTCAACGCCGCCGCCAACACGTTCAACGCCCTTTCTGATGTTACTCTCGCTATGTCCACCTTCATTTTCGAATCCACCTCCGTTTGGGTTCTCAACTTCGATGGACCCAAACGGAGCACCGTCACCGCCCACGTGGAGAATCGTCTCATTGATAGCGCACATCCGGCGAATCATTCTCGGGCCACGACCTTGCAAGCGTATCGTCAGCCGTGGTTGATTTGAGCCCGTTATCATTGTGGACAACAAGCGGATCACCACGAGGAATCCGATGGAACGACACGACGCGCCAACCGAACGAAACGGCCACCTCCTCACTCCGGATGAGATTGCCGATCGCCTCCGGGTGACCGCCGAGCAAGTCCGCGCACTGATCCGCAAGGGACAGCTTCCAGCAATCAACGTTGGCGCCGGCAGCAAGCGTCCGCTGTATCGCATCAGCGAGGAGGCCCTCGAAGAGTTCATCGCAGGTCGGCAGCAAGAGACCCCTGGCCCGACTGTCAGGCGATTCAAGCGACTTCCGCCCGTTCCTGATCACTTCCCGAAGCTTCGCTAGGCGATCCGATCAGCTTCGCCTGCGCTTTCTTGACCGCCGCATCCACCTCCGCGTCCGGCGTGTGCGTGTACGTCACCTGCTGTTGCAGCTGCGAATGGCGCATGAACTTGCGATGCACGTGAGGCGTTGCCACGAGCGACATAGCCGTCGAGGCGCAGTGGCGAAGCCGGTAGAAACCGTAGCAGGGGACACCCACTTTCTTACACAGCTTCCTGAATTGCTCGGCGATGGCGTCCTTGCTCCACGGTCGCCAGTACTTGGTCATGAACACGTGCCCGCCGTCCGACCGATGGCGGCCGCGTTTTGCCATCCGAGCGATCAGCACCGCTCTCTGCTCCTCGAGCTGATTCAGTGCCTGCAACGTGTCCGGCCAGAGCCGGAACGTCTGGCAAACACCCGTCTTGCTCCTCGGCAACGTGACCCGGTCGGCATCGATGTCCCCCGAGGACAGGTCTTCGAGATCTTTGGGACCGAAGCCGCAGTTCAACCCCAACAGGAGCATCACGCGTAGCTGATCGTCGGCGCCGGCAATAAGCTTCTGAAGTTCGCCTTTCGTGTAAAGCGGCTTCTCCTTCGATCCCACCGGAGGACATCGTTCGTTCTTGACCCGCCGAAGTCGAGGTGAGTTCTCAAGCAACCCGGTCTCCTCAGCGAACACGTACATCGCCCGGACGGCCTTCAGAAAGTGGTTGATCGAGGTGGGCGAGTACTCGCGGCGGCGAAGCGAGAGCTTCCACGAGGCAAACATCTCCACGGTCAGGTCTTCTGCACGGAGCCTCGGGTGATCAGCAAGGAACCGGCCGAGCCAGTTTTCGTACCCCCGAAGCGTCGTGCCAGTAGGCCCCCAGTTTGCCTTTTGGGCCGCGATAAACCGGTTTGCCAGCTCCTTGGTCGTAATCAGGACGCTCACGTGGGGACTCTCGACCGTGGCGAGCCCGAGGGCCAGGCGGTGGTACTTCTCCATCGCCGCGTCCCGGTCGGCGCCAAGGTAAAGACGCTTCCCTGCGCGCGTCACGTAGTATTGTCCGGTGGGCTTGTGGAACGAAATCGGGTCGCTTGCGGGCCGACTCCTGGGCATGGCACTACCTCCAAAAGTGTAGTCATAAGTGTAGTGCCACGTTTGCCGCGTCGGATGACCCGGGAATGACGGCTCGTAAGCTCTTGGCTCACAAGCAGATATGAATTCGGGGCGACTGGATTCGAACCAGCGACCTCTTGACCCCCAGTCAAGCACTCTAACCAGGCTGAGCTACGCCCCGTGCATCTTGTAACTCGCGCATTTTACACGGGTCGCGATTGACGATCAACCCTTGTACCCGGCGTTTCGGCTGCGCTCTCATGGCAAGCGCGTTACGGACGCCTGCCCCACGGTGCCGGTCCGACCGGCGACGCTCGATTGCCGAATAACGTCAAACATGGT
>JAJDDS010000412.1 GCA_029260195.1 Phycisphaerae bacterium | reverse complement strand
GCTGCTTTCGGGACGGCGGACGATCCGTTGACGGCGTCGGAGCGGGCGGAATTGGCGGTGTCCACGGTTTCGACGATGAGTCCGGGTGATGTGGCCGACTTCGCCGCCGATCTCAACGCAACGGCGGGCGCGTTCGCCGGGACGGAATTGGGAGCTGAACTGGCGATGTTTGCGGAAGCGATCGAGCAGACGCCGTGAGGCGTTGGGTGTCTGGGTTGGCGTCCGCGAAGCCGCAAGCCTGGGTGATGATCCGTGTTGGAACGAGACGCCGTTTTGGGGTGACGCGCAATTCTTGCGCGTGGTTCGTCCCATTGTTGCATCCAGGGTGGCGTTTGGGGATGTCGATAGACATGTCGGTGTCTTGAACCGGGGCGGCGCCTGGGGGCGGCGAGCGCAGCCCCTTGGAGCACGAGGTGATTCATGTCCGGTACGATTAGCAGCGGCATCGGGTTGATCTCCGGTTTGCCGACGCAGTCCATCATCGACCAACTGATTGCGCTGGAGGCGAGACCTCTGACGCTCTTGCAGACACGTATTACGAATCTGCAAACGCAGCGGACGGCGCTGGCTGAGATATCCGCGCGGCTACTTGGGTTGCAGGGAACGACCGCACGGTTCGACGAGCCGGCGTTCTTTCGTGCGGCGACGGCGGTCAGCAGTAATGACAACGTGCTCACCGCGATCGCCGCGGAGAATGCCTCGCCGGGGACGTTTCAATTCCAGGTCAAATCGCTCGTCAGCAATCATCAGTTGATCAGCGAGGGGTTTGCCAACACCGGCAGCCAACCGGTTGGGTTGGGCTCGCTGGCGATCGAGTTGGGTAACGGGCGTTTGAATCAGGCGACGACGCTCGACCGTCTGAACGGCGGCGCGGGGATGCGCCGGGGGTCCATCGAAATCACGGACAGCACGGGCGATCGCGCGGTGATCGATCTTGGCACGGCGCTGACCGTTCAGGACGTGGTCGGCGAGATCAATAGCCGAACGGACGTCGCGGTATTTGCTCGCGTGGCGAGTGACCACCTGGTGATCGAGGACCAAGCCGGGGGGACCATCAACATTCGTGACCTCGCCGGGGGACATGCGGCTGAGGATCTCGGGATCGCCCAGGTCGGCGACGGTGAGATCGTCGGCGATGCGATCATCTTTCTGCACGACGGAACTCGGCTGGGGCAACTCAACGATGGCAATGGCGTCGGCGTGGGCGTGTTGAACGAGGATATCGAGGTCGCGGTCGGCGGCAACACGTTTACGGTGGGGCTGCGCGACGTGCTGACCCATCAGACGCATCTCAATCAGCTCAACAATGGCAACGCTGTGCGGGTGGGGGTCATCCGCATCACCAACCAGACCGGCGCGTCGGCGGAGATCGAGATCGACGACGATGTGGAGACCATCGGCGAAGTCATCGATCTGATCGAGGGGGCTGGGTTGGATCTAGAAGTGTCGCTGGGTGCGGTTTCGGGACAGCTTCTGTTGCGCGACAATTCGGTTCCGGAGTCTGGGGCGGAAACCGTGAATTTCAAGATCGAGGATGTCAGCGGACACGCCGGTGCGGACCTGGGTATCCTGGCGGACTCGGACGCGGCGCTGATTACAGGGAGCGAGGTTTACCGCGTGGACACGCTGGGCGATGTGCTGCGAGCCATCAACTACGCCGTGGATGCCAGCGACCCGGGGAACGTCGTGCGTAACGAGGAGGTGGTGGCGGCAATCAGCGACAGCGGGCGGGGGATCAAGCTGACCAGTCTGTCGGGCGATGAGTTCGTGGTGCGCGCGGGAGAGGATGCGTCGACGGCGGCGGCGCAGTTGGGGCTACTGAGCGGCGTGGAGGACGGCGAGCCGGTGGGGCAGTCCGTGGGTGGGAGTTATGTCGCCCGCGATGCATTGGCGGGACTCAATTCGGTGCTGCTGAGTACGCTCCGCGGTGGCAGCGGTATTGAGCTCGGCGAGGTCAAGTTCACCGACGCCGCCGGGGCGCAGGTCAACATCAACTTCACGTCCGATCCGCCGGCGACGGTTCAGGATTTTGTCGACCGGGTCAACGCGGCGACGGCTTCCGCGTCGGTGGGGATCACCGCGCGACTCAATGACGCCGGTAACGGATTGGTGTTCGAGGACACGTCCGGCGGCGGGGGTGCGATGCGGATGAAGGATGTGGGGTCGGCTGGGACGACGGTGGCGGACCTGTTCGATCTGGAGAACGGCGACGTTCAGTCGGCCGGTGGCGTTCTATCGACAGGCAATGCGCAGCTCCAGTACGTATCGACGGCGACGGCGCTGACGGAGCTGAATCTGGGGCGCGGCGTGTCCAAGGGAGCGTTCGCGATTACGGCGTCTGACGGTACTGCGATCACGGTGACGCTGAACGAGAACCAGCGCACTGTCGGCGACGTGCTGCGGTTGATCAACGCCCTCGGTGATGACGTCGGACTTGAGGCGAGAATCAACGACAACGGGGACGGAATTGAGTTGCTCGACTCAACGGGCGGAACCGGGGTGTTCTCGGTGGCTGACGTGAGCGGCGGACGAACGGCGCGGGATCTCAACATCGCTGGCGAGGGGAGGACTTTTGAGGCGAACGGGGAGACGCGGCAGCGGATCGACGGGTCGTTCGAGTTTCGCGTCGAGGTCGACGCCGATGACACACTGGCGGACGTCGAGACCAAGATCGACGAGTTGGGTATCGACGTCTCTGCGTCGATTGTCAATGACGGGAGCGGAGACTCGCCGTTTCATTTGGTTATCAGTTCGCTGGTGTCCGGACGCGACGGGCAACTGACGCTGGATGCCGGGTCGACGGGGTTGTCGTTCGACACGTTGGTTGAGGCGAGCGACGCCGTCGTGTTCTTCGGGGGGGCGGGTGCGACCAACCCGATCGTGCTGACCAGTTCGACGAACACGCTATCGGGTGTTCTGGAGAACGTGACGATCGACCTTGTGGGGACGTCCGATGAGCCGGTCGAGCTGAGCGTTTCTCGTGACATCGAGCGGATCGTGACGGACCTTGGAAACTTCGTGAGCAGTTTCAATGGAGCGCTGGATTCGATCGACGAGCACACCTCGTTCGATCCGGAGACGGGGGATCGGGGGCTACTATTCGGCGACAGCGCGGTGAACCAGATACGGAACCGGCTTCGCACGGTGGCGATCACGCGCGTGCCCGGGGCTCCGGAGGGGCTGAATCGGCTCGTGTTGATCGGTGTCAGCACCGGGAACGGGGGTCGGCTTAGCTTCGATGAAAACAAGTTCCGGGATTTGTTCAACGAGGATCCGGAGGCGATTGAGGCGCTGTTCACCGCCGAGGAGGGCGGTATCGGCGATCGGATGGAGGAGATTCTGGACGATCTGACGAACAGCTTCGATGGTCTGCTGCCGCGCCGGGATCGGTTGCTCGGTGACCGTGAGGAACTCTTCAACGATCGGATAAGCCGGCTGGAGGATTCGTTGGCGCGCAAGCGGTCGCGTCTTCAGCGGCAATTCCAGGGACTCGAGTCGGCGCTATCAAATCTGCAGGGAGCGCAGTCGGCGCTCGGGGTCATCTCGAGCGCGGCTGCCGGCGCGACGGGCGGGCTCTAGGGCTGGCACTGGTTCGGAGTTGACGACGCTTTCCGGTCAGCGCCGCGACCGTCAGGGAGCGGTTGTCACGCACACGACGGATTCGTTTCCTCACGGGCGCGGCGGGGAAGTTTTCCGCTTCCTTATTGGCGCGGCTCTGAGAAGACGCGATTTGCGCGAGGCGCGACGTCCGGCGTTCGAGGCTGCGGTGAGCATCGAGCGGGGTTATCGGCGGCGACAGTCATCCCGGAATTACGTGTTTCGGACGTTTTTCGCCGCC
Organism: Phycisphaerae bacterium; assembly: GCA_029260195.1. GTDB lineage: Bacteria > Planctomycetota > Phycisphaerae > UBA1845 > UBA1845 > OFTM321. Next base: position 1,631 of record JAJDDS010000412.1, on the reverse strand, counting down.
GATAGACCGATTGAGATGGGCACACTGGCACCGCACAGCTATTTGCGAAACGCGATTCTCCAGGCGACCCCGGAGCAGCTTCAGCTCATGCTGTTCGACGGGGCGATTCGGCATGCGACGAAAGGTCGTGAGGCCATTGAGAAACGGGATTTCGAACAAATCTACGAATCGCTGAGTCGAGCGCAGCGTATCGTTCTTGAGATGGAAGCGGGCCTTCGGCCGGACGTCAACGCGGAGTTGTGCGATCAGATGGCTGCGCTGTACAACTTCGTGTATCGCAAGCTGGTTTCCGCGAACGTTCGCCGGGACGTTGGCGATATCGACGACGCCCTGCAGATCCTTCGGCATCAGCGAGAGACGTGGGTGATGCTGCTGGACAAGGTTTCACAGGAGCGGGCGGCTCGATCTAGCGACACGCCTTCGCCGCAGTCCGCCGACGGTGGGGTGGCGTTCGAGGGCTAGTGCGTCGCGCGCCGTGTCGGCTCGACCTCCCTGTTCGGCGCGACGTGGTCTTGACCGCCGAACGCGGGCGAACCTATAGTCTCCGGGCGCGGTAGTATGACCGGGAGTCTTCCGGAACCTCTGACATAGCGAGCCTGCGATCATGAATCGACATCGTCTACTGATCACGTTGGTGGCTGCGATTGTCGCGTCGACGTTGTCGGCGCGGCTTTTGGCGCAGCGCAAGTCTCCGTCCCTTCCGCAGCCACCCCCCGTAAGCGCTGACAGCGCGTCGTCGGTGGAGGTTGTGAAGGCGTTGGACGAGGCGCTGGTGGATTTGCGGATCGCGGAGGCTCGCGGTGACGGTATGCAGGAGGCGGGCCAGAGGGTGAGCGTTCGGCTTCGATTTGTACTTGAACGCGATTCGGGGAACCTCCGGGCGAAGTACTACCAGGGGCGATTGCTGATTTTGAGTGATCGGGCGGCGCAGGCGCTCAACAGCCTCGTGGAATGGACGGAGAGTCGCGGAGGGCAGAACGATCCGGAGGCACATCGAATCCTGGGACGCGTCTACACCGAGATGCAGTTCTACAAGATGGCGAAACCGACGCTGGAGAAGGCGATCGAACTCGATCCGCGATCTCCGGAAGCCTACCTTTCGTTGGCCCGAGTCGAGTCGAAATTGCTGAACCCACAGGAAGCCATCGATCGTGTCCAGGAGGGCATTCAGTTGCTCGGTGGGGCGGCCGACGCGGACACGTACCTGCTGCTGACTGAGATTCTCCTTCTCGGGAAGCAGTTCGATCTTGCGAACCGTGCGGCGTTGTTCGCGAAAGAGAAGGCGGAAATCAGAGTCCGTGACGCGGGCGGCGATGCGGAGTCGCTGGCGAAGCTGGATCAGTGCATCGAAACGGTGCTCGGCGTGGTCGCGCTGAAGGTCGAGGAGGATCCGGCGGACGTCCGCTCCTGCATGAGGATGTCGGAGCTGCTGCAGGAACAAGCGCAGGTAACGGCGATGCAGGGTCTGGTGGCTGCGCTGGGGTGGGTCCGGGAGGCTTCGCGCCGCGCGGGGGATCATCCGCCGGCTGATCTGCTCCTCGAGGGGTCTCGGTTGCTGATGCGGTTGGGGAAAGTCGACGAAGCGATTCAGTGGGCGGACCGGGGGGTCGAACTGCATCCCGGTGACGCGA
>JAJDDS010000411.1 GCA_029260195.1 Phycisphaerae bacterium | reverse complement strand
TCTGTCGCTGGGCCGCATCGCGAATCCGCTGCTCAACGAACAGACGACCATCCTGGGGCAGATCTACTACCTTGTGTTCATGATGATCTTCTTGTCGGCCGGTGGGCATCGGGCGATGGTTGCCGCGCTGCTCGACACGTTCACGTCGATTCCACCGGGTTCGTTTCGATTTGAGGCTTCGTTTCTGACGCTGTTGGAGACGGTGTTGACCGACGCGTTTCGGATGGGGTTGCGTCTGGCGGCGCCGACGCTGATCGCCCTGTTCATGGCCAGTCTGACCATGGGTTTCCTTTCGCGGACCATCCCACAGCTCAACGTGCTGACGGTCGGGTTCGCGATTCGCGTGATGGCGGCGCTGGGCGTCGCGGGGATGGCGTTGCCCTACGCTTTCGATGTGCTGCACGATGCGGCGGCAGACACCTTGATTCTTGTGCGCGGTGCCTTCGGGCTGGCTGCGTAGCGCTCAACGGAGGAATCCGCGATGGCGGATGACGCTGGCGATAAATCTGAGGCGCCAACACCACGGCGGCGTAGCGAATCGCGTCAGCGTGGGCAGGTCGCCAAGAGCCAAGAGCTGAACGCGGCGGCCCTTCTGCTGACGGCGATGATCGGGCTGGCGCTGTTCGGCCAGGGCATCTGGCAGGCGTTGTTGGCGGTGATGCGGAGTTCGCTGTCCGGCGAAGGGTACCCGAGTATCGATGCGGGGATGGTGCTTGCGGCGCTCTCCGCGAAGCGCATGGGCGCCGCGCTCGCACCGTTGATGGTGAGTTTCTTGATCGTCGGCGTGCTTGTGCTCCTCGCGCAGGTGGGGTGGCTCTTCACGTGGGAACCGCTGATCCCTAAGTTGGACAAGCTGAACCCGATTGCGGGATTCAAGCGAATCTTTTCGGGGCACTCGCTCGTTCAACTCGGGCAGAACTTGGTGAAGTTGTCGCTGATCGTCGGTATCGCCTGGATGAGCGTGCGGAGCGTGATCCACAAGATCGTGTTTTCGCACACGCTTGAATTCGAGGATATTTTTCCGTTTGCGACAAGCCTGATCTTCGAGTTGGCGCTGCGCCTCTGTCTGGTGTTGCTCGTCATCGCGGTCATCGATTATTTCTACCAGCGCTACCGCCACGAGAAGCAACTCAAGATGACCCAGGAGGAGGTCAAGGAGGAGATGAAACGCATGGAGGGCGATCCGGTGGTCCAGCGCCGCCGTCGGGAGGTCCAATTGCGGCTGGCGACGCAGCGCATGAAATCAACGATTCCGCAAGCCGATGTCGTTGTGACCAACCCGACGCACTACGCGGTTGTGATCAAGTACGACGCCGATTCGATGATTGCCCCCAAGGTGATCGCCAAGGGTATGGATTTCATGGCGTTGCGCATTCGCGAGATCGCCGCGGGTGCGGGCGTGCCGATTGTCGAGAAGCCCGAGCTGGCTCGTGGACTCTACGCCGACGTCGAGATCGGACATGAAATCCCCGAGCGGTTCTACCGCGTCGTGGCTGAGATACTGGCATACGTCTACGAAATCAGTGGGCGCAACCTGGGACCTGCGCCCGTCCCTGTGAGTTGAAATCATGATGAATTCGCGGCTGCGCCAAACGGATGGATTCCTTCGATTTGGAGTCTTAGTCCCCGCGATGTGATCGCGGACGCGACGGTACCATGGCAGCCATTGATCAAGTGAAAAACCTGGCGGACCTGCGACCAAAGGCGATCGCGAACGCCGCAGCCAAGCACTACACGGCTGCTCTTCCGATCATGGCGCTGAGTCTGATCCTGATCATGCTCGTGCCATTACCGCCGGCGCTGATGGACATGTTCATCTCGGCGAACATCGCACTGGCGGCAGTCGTCCTGTTGACTGTGATGTACATGAACGGCCCGCTGGAGTTTTCCGCCTTCCCCTCGCTGTTGCTCGCGATGACGCTCTTCCGGTTGGTTCTCAACACAGCCACCACGCGCCTCATCCTCACCAACGCCCAGGACGGTCCGGCTGCGGCGGGGAAGGTGATTCAGGTGTTTGGCGAGTTTGTGGCTGGGGGATCCCTGATGGTCGGCGTGGTGATTTTCGCGATCATCGTCATCATTCAGTTCGTGGTTATCACGAAGGGTGCGACTCGCATCGCCGAGGTTGCAGCCCGGTTCACGTTGGACGGAATGCCCGGAAAACAGATGGCGATCGACGCCGACCTGAACGCCGGGATCGTGGACGAAGCTGAAGCCCGTTGCCGCCGCGAGGAGATCACGCGCGAGTCGGACTTTTACGGGGCGATGGATGGTGCCAGCAAGTTTGTCCGCGGCGACGCCATCGCCGGTCTCATCATCACATTCGTCAACATCCTCGGTGGTGTGTACGTCGGCATGGTCGAGGAGGGCATGAACTTCTCCGACACCCTCACCGTCTTCACCACGCTGACCATTGGTGACGGGTTGGTGTCACAGATTCCGGCGTTCATCGTCTCCATTTCCGCGGCTCTGATTGTCACTCGGTCCGCCTCGAAACGGAACCTCGGCGCGGAACTCCTCGACCAGATTACGCATCAGCCCGTCGCGCTGGGGTTGGCTGGCGTCTTCCTACTTGTACTGGCGTTCACTCCGTTGCCGGCGGTTCCGCTGATGGGGCTGGCTGTTTCGTCGATCACGCTCGGGGTTGTGTTGAGCAAGAAGCGCACCGCCGCCGCAGCCGAGAAGGTCGCGGCTGGCAAACGCAAGGGCAAGTCCGTGGAGCGTCCGGAACAGTTGATCCTCCCGGAGGCGATGGAGATCGAAGTGGGGTACGGGTTGATTCGTCTCGTGGACCGCAAACAGGGCGGAGACCTGCTCGACCGCATCACGAACATGCGCCGACAGATCGCGAACGAGATGGG
>JAJDDS010000042.1 GCA_029260195.1 Phycisphaerae bacterium | reverse complement strand
CGGTGCCGCGTGTCCTCGTCGAACATGTTGCTGAAGTTCGCCACTTCGCACGCCCGGCGTCCGTTCTGGGCGATCCTGAGGGCTGCGAGCATCTGCGAGGGCGTCGCGCTCGGCGAGGCGTAAACGCTCTTGAGCACGTACATGATGCTCATCGGTCCGTAAGGATTACGCCGCGGATGCACAACGCTTCTCTCGACCTCCCCGAGGAGCATATCGAGTTCGCGTTGCTGCGTTTCGTAATCGATCGTCAGCAGGACCGAATCGGATTGCTGCTGAACGGCGATGGCGTGCGCGTGCTCGCGGCCGCTGACGCAGGGCAAGGCGGTGATTGTGAACCCGACGCTGTAGACGTCCTTGCACTTGAGGGGTCCACCGAAAGTCGAGAGCCGTCGCGACAGTTCCTCGCACTTGCCGAGGATTTCGTAGCCGCGTTGGAGATTGATGTCTCCGACGCGCGCGTTCTTGAGACGCGACAACTCCGCGCTGTCCACGCACAAGTAGTTGGCGACGGCGCGATTCGAACGAATACCGAACTCTCGAAATCGCTGGAGGTACTGATTCAGCTTGTCGGACAACGCGACAAAACGGTCGGTGACCGACCGGGTTGCCAAGTCGTGGGGTCCGGTTTCAACTCTGAACATGGGTACGCCTCCGGGTCACATCATAAACGAATGATTCCGCTACTCGCCCCACCGAATCCCCAGTATAAGCAAATCTCCACAAAGTCCGGAAAGAAATTACGAATAAGTCCTCTCAATTGAACGTCGACCAAAAGAAGACCCGCTGACAAGAAAGTTTCACTTTAACCACAACTGGCTCCCTGCGGCGTTCGCCCTGCGAACCTGTTTCCCGCCGACGAGGACCGATTGGCGGCGTATCCGTGGAGATTCCACGATATGCAACAAGATTATAGGCTCCCAAATTCCCATAAATCCACCCGCGAGACTTGGCCAAACGGTCCGATTTACGGCGATGATGGGGGTGTGCGACGACCCGAATCACCAGCTCGGGCGTCTATTCCCCGCACGACGCTACTGCCGGCCGACGAGTTCGTCGGCGAGCGGTGTCGCGTCGTAGACCTTGCGAAGGGCTTCGATGATCGCGCGGGCATCGACCGAGACGGCGCGCGCCTGCTGATCGGTGTAGGCAATATCCCAAATCAGGCCCTGCAGGTTCCCGTCGAACACGATCCCCACGACCTCGCCCATACGGTTGATTACGGGGCTTCCGGAGTTACCACCGATGATGTCGGCTGTGCTGACGAAATTGAACGGCGTATTGAGGTCCAGCCCGTCCTTCTTCTCGATCCATCGGAGCGGAAGATCGAACGGCGGGGCCGCGCCGCGCAGCGCCATCCGCTCGTACACGCCCGACAGTTTCGTGAACGGTGGAATTGCGACGTCGCCCTCCCGGTATCCCACGATGGGGCCGAACGCGATCCGAAGGGAGAACGTCGCGTCGGGATACGTGTTCGCTCCGTTAATGGCGAACTGTGCGGCTGCGATCCTGGCGTAGGCTTCGCGTTCGACGCTCTCGACCTCGTCTTCAAGACGTTTGCGCATCGCCCGGGACTCGGTGTCGATGGCGGCTGCGAATCGAATCATGGGGTCGGACGATTCGCGCACCGCGGCGGCGCCGCTTTCAGCCAGCGCGCGGCGAACTTCGATGCTCTTCAACTTGGTTCCGCGCACGATGGTCTCGGCGCGTCGTCGAGGTCCCTGTCCACCAACGGCGCGCCTGACGAGTGGATCATCCGCGCCAAACGTCTCGATCAGATACGCGAGCCCACTTTCCAGCCGATCGATTTCAAGGGCGTCGTAGATGGGCGCCGGTGAATAGAGGGACAGGTACAACGAGTCGAGGGCTGCGTCCTGGTACTCCTGGAGCCGGTTGCCGTTCGGCTTGGGAAGTTCATCGGTCAACCGGACGAGATCGCGCGCGATGTCGAACAGATCGGAGCGAATGACGGACCGCCGCCCTTCGAGGGCCGACGCCCGTTCATAGATTTCGCGATGGGTTTTCTGCGCGGCGGCTACGCGGTCCCAGGCGTCGCTCCAATCGGCTTTGTATTGTGGGTTGGCTTCGACGGCTTCGCGCAGGTGTCGCTCGGCAGCTTCCTTGGTCCGCATCAGTCGTGGGTCGTGCATGCCGGCGATGATGCCGGTGTATGCCTTTCGGCTGTTCTGGACGCGGGGCAGTTCCGAATTCGCCATCCGTGCCTGTTCGGCGCTTCGGGCCGCGAACCCCAACAGTTGCACCTCCCGCCGCCAGAGTCGCCGCAGAATCGTGGGGAACTTGACCTCGTGCAGGAACTTGAGATGGTCGACGGTGAACAGCCGCTCGGTCCTGGCGGGATGTCCAACGATGAAGGTCAGGTCGCCGTCGCTCGTCCCGCTGGTGCTCCACCGCAGGTAGTGCTCAGCCGCGAGCGGTTTATCGTTTTCATAGATCCGGAAGAAGCTGACGTCGAGGCAGAATCGGGGGTATTCGAAGTTGTCGGTGTCGCCGCCGAAGTGGGCGATCCCGCCTTCGGGCGCCATCACCAAACGAATGTCGGTGTACCGCTTGTACCGGTAGAGGTGGTATCGCGCGCCGTGGTAGAACGTCACGACCTCTCCCTTCAATCCGGTGCTTTTCTCGCATTCCGTTTCGATCCGAGAGATCACCTTGCGACGGGCGGCGTGTGCGGCGGCAGCGTCCATTCCTTTGGACGCGGCTTCGGTGACGCGGGACGTCACGTCCTCGATCGACCAAAGCACTTGCAGTGCCAAGTCATGGCACTTCAATTCCTCGGCGTGCGTGGGCGCATAGAACCCTGCTTCCAGCAGATTCCGGTCGGGGGTGCTAAGCTTGCGCAGTTGGCCAAACCCGACGTGGTGGTTTGTCATCACGAGTCCGTCGGGCGAGACGATGGACGCGGAGCCGCCCCGTCCGAATTTGACGCAGGACTTCTGGACGTGTTCGAGCCAGCCGTCCGCCGGGATGAACCCGTACTTCTGCTTCCACTGTTCGGTTGGCGGCTGATTCAGCAGCCACATACCCTCGTCGGCGCGGGCGGTAATCGCCATCACCGCGAGCACCCATCCGACCATCGCTTTGCGCACGCTTAGACCTCGCACCATCTACATCACTCCATCTTCGGGGTTGCGTTTTTTGTGTGGGGTGAGGAATCGCACGAGAAGTTCTTGAAGAACTCCTCAGCTGCCTGACCGATCTGTTCCGGCGTCAAATCCTGCTTATGGGTTGCGATTTCCCATTCGTGGCCAAACGGATCGGTCACCTTGCCGTACCGGTCGCCCCAGAA
>JAJDDS010000410.1 GCA_029260195.1 Phycisphaerae bacterium | reverse complement strand
CACCACATCGTCGACTGCGTTGGGATCGTCGCGATCCAGCCCGATCAGATTGTCCGCCGCCATCAGATCGGGGTCCGTCCGCCCCAACACGCCGTCAGCGCCCGGGTAATGGAAGTTCCAGGCGAACTGCTCCGATACGACGTGGATGCGCAGCGGGTCGTCGCCGGGCTCGGGGAAGTCGTTCTTCACCTGCGCCCAAACCGGCATCGAAAAACCGATCAGCAGAACCGCCTCGAAACCGACAACCGCAACCTCGGACCACTTCGATGCCTTGGCTGCCGGTAGCTGATACGTCGCCTGATGGCCGGGTCGCGCCCGAAACCGAATCAAGCAATACACAAAGAAAATCCCCCAGCCAACGAAGAGGACACCCATGAACCAGTGCAACACGTTGATCAACGAGTCCACGCCGGCTCCGTGCGTCGAAATATCCGGGGGTAACCAATATCCGTAGGGACTGTCTGGCATCGGTGGAATCTCCGCTCGATGGTCACACGGAATCTGAAGCTCTCGGATCCACGGAGGCACACCGGCCAGTGTGACCTCAAAGCCCGAACACTAGGCTCGAAGCGCGACCCCGCGCTCCACAAAGGCAGCTCCGACACGACCTTACATGCGTAGTCGATACGGCAAATCGTCCCCGCCGTCAACGGATACCTTCGATCCCACTCCCAAAACTGCCTCCGCCCGACAACTACACCGCCCCGAAACCGCTACCTCCGCATGTCACCGCCCCATCCCATCCCGAAACGGGGCAAATCCCCCAACGCCTCTCTTGTTCCAGACGCCCAGCATCCGCGCCCAACGGTGCGCCACTCGCGCCACCCCCGAGCCTCTCGGCAACCACCGCCCTCTCTACGCCCTCCGCATTGATCCGTTTTTCGGCTTTCGGCTTCTCTTCCCCCCCCTTCCCGTTTCCACGCCGCATGCTATCCTCGACCTCAGCAACGCTTCCGCCAAACGGATACACACCATGACCGACACTGAAAAACACGCTTCGAGAGTTGTGCTGGCTGCCCTGGTCCTCACCGGACTGATCACCGGCGCGATGGCTTTTCGTCAGATCTTCCGCGAAGCGCGGGCCATCGGAAAACCTCCTCAACCGCCAGCCGCTACATCCGCCCCCGCCCCTGCCGTGATCGGCACGCTCCCCGATTTCAATCTCACGAAACAGGACGGCGCTCCGGTCGCCACCGGCGACTTGGCTGGCAAGGTGTGGATCGCCGATTTCATCTTCACCCGATGCGCCGGGCCCTGCCCGCGAATGACCCAACGCATGGCTGACCTGCAAGGACAACTCTCCGGCGCCCCCGAAGTGCGTTTCGTCTCGTTCTCCGTCGATCCGGAGTATGACACGCCCGAGGTGCTCACCCGCTACGCCGAGCAGTTCGGCGCCGACACGAACACGTGGTCCTTCCTCACCGGCAACCGCGACACGATCTATGATCTATCCATCAAGGGGTTCAAGCTCGCCGTTGACGACGACACCGACTACGACCACCTCATCATCCACAGCACCCGCTTCGTACTCGTCGATCAGAACAGCCGCATCCGCGGTTACTACGACGAGGATGACGAGGAAGCCATGACCCGACTCGTCGCGGAAACTAGACGACTTGCCGGAACGTCTTCCCCGCAATGACGACAGCCGACCTGCCCGCACTCAACGCCCTGTTCAACAGCCTCGTCACCGCACTGTTGGTCGCCGGGTTCGTGTTCATTCGCCGCGAGAACATCCCCGCACACAAGTCCTGCATGCTCGCAGCCTTCGGCGTTTCCTGCCTGTTCCTGATTTCCTACGTGACGTACCACGCGCTCCACGGATCGACCCGCTTCACTCATCCCGGGGCCGTTCGATATGTCTATTTCTTCGTCCTCATCACGCATGTCATCCTGGCAGCCGCCATCGTCCCGCTGGTGCTCATCACCCTGACGCACGCCCTCCGGGGACGCATCGAAAACCACCGCCGCCTTGCCCGTTGGACTTGGCCACTGTGGCTTTACGTATCCGTGACGGGCGTCACGGTCTATCTGATGCTGTACCGCTTGTTCCCCGCCGCCGGCCGATCCGACGCATTGTGACGTCCTGCGACGTCCAAGGTCAGGGGCAGTTCACCACATTGACGGCGGCGACGGCGGACGTGTCCTCGAAGCAATCATTGCCAGCCACGGCGTGGTAGGAACCTGAATCGTCGGGGCTTGTGGTGACGAACGCCAGGAACGGAGCGTTCGCGCCCTCGATCGGATCGCCGTCTTTGAACCACTGATAATTCGGAAAGCCCGTCGCGTTGACGAACAGAAACGCCGACTCGCCCACACAATACGTCGCCCCCATGGGCTGCTCAATAATCTCGATGTTCGGTTGCAAACTCAGTGTGGCAGACGGCGATGTCGTACTCTGCCCACAGTCATCCGTCACCACAGAGCGGTACCCACCGACATCATCCACGGTCACGGAGTCCACTACGAAGGCCGCGCCCGTCTCACCCGGAACATTCAGTCCGTTGAACTGCCATTGATAGACAAGCGGTTCCACGCCAGCCGCAACGACGCTGAACGACGCCTGCGATCCGATGCACGTCGCATTGTCCTGTGGCGGACCGGTCACCACCGGCGGCGCCAGAAGCTCCAGTGTTGCCTGCGACGATGTCGCAACCGCGCATCCCGAGACGGCGTAGGCGGTGTAGAACCCCGCCTGCGCATCCGTCACTGGATTGACGGTCAGTGTTGCACCATTGGCATCCGCAATTTCGACACCGTTGTGCGACCAATGATAGGTCAACTGGTCAGCCGCGGCGGTGATCGAGAACTCAGCCGCCGCGAACGGACAGACGGCGGTGTTGGCTGGATGCTCCGCGATGACGACGCCACAGTCGCCGGTAAACGCTGACTGAAGGCCGCGAAAGTCCATCAGATCCAAATCCCCGTCGGCATCAAAATCGAGTGGGGTGCAATCATCCGGCACCCCGCCATCGCCAGCCACCGAGCAGGCGACAAACCCCGCGTAGTCCGTCAGGTCAATGTCGCGGTCTCCGTCGAAATCCCCAAGTACGGGACACTCATCCGGCGCCCCGTCGTTGTTAAAATCAAACGACGCGAGCAGCGCGATGTCGCAGTCGTCCGGCGAGCCGTTGGCATTGCAATCCCCGACTCGGCCACACTCCATCGGGTCACAGTCCGCCGCCGGCGAGTCGCACGCAATGTCGCACTCATCCAGTACACCGTTATTGTTGCAGTCACCCGCGCTCAGCGCGCCGATCCACGTCCCCCAGATATTCGTCGCGTGCCCGTACTCCTGAATCGTCCAAATGCGGTCCAGATCGACTGGATCGGGAGCCGTCTGGCTGTAGTCGCCCCACCGGTTCCGCCCCACGCCGTCGATGTTGTTCTGCGCTCCGGACCCGGCCCGCAGAAGCGCCGGCGGCGCCATCGCGCCCGGCGGGTCCATCGCCCGACGACCGGTGTAATAACTGGCTGCGTACTGTTGCGCGCTCGACCCGGTGAACCCCATGACCGCATGTCCGAACTGGTTCACCGCGATCGACGGGAAGAAATACCACCGCACCGGGTCGCTCACCGTCCCGACCTGTGTCAATTCGAGCGGTTCGGGGCTGATCTGATACCATCGGCAGCTCGCGCGGCCGTCGACCCGCACGGTGTGCGCGGTCCACACGCTTCCATCGCGGTACATCGCGTTCATCAAGCGCGTACCGACCGTATCCAGCGGCGTCACGCTCCCCAGCGCCGGCGCGTCGTCCGCCGTTACGAATGGCGGGACTGTCAGGAACCCGAGTTCGTTCAGCACGGGATCGGTCATCGGCGGATCCAACCGCCGCACTCGAATCTCCGTCGTCCCGCGCCGAGACACGAAGTACTCACCTCCCGGATCGCCCCACGTGTGCGCCGGCTGAATCGCACCCTCCCAGGGCAACCCGCGAAACGCCGTCACCGTGCCGAGGCTCGGCGCCGGTTCCAGAAGCGGCGCCTTATCGATCGCGAAGATCGACATCCGCGAGCCCGTCCCCACCATGAACGCCGCGCTGTAAATCCCGTTCGCGTCGACACCCAGCGTGGGATAGTCCGGCCACAATCCCTCGTCCGCCCCCTGCGAGACGATGAAGCTGGTTTTGAACCACGCCCCGAGTGGATCGTCGGTCAGTGAGTAAGCCAAGTAGGTGCGCGCCGTGAAGTCAGACACAATCACGACCCATCGATCGTGATGCTGATCGTACAACACGCGCGGGTCGCCGTTTGACCCGGGGAGGAATGTGCTCAGATGCATCGACAGCACCAGGCCTCCGGTCTCCTTGTCAAACACTTCGAAAATGCGATTGACCGTCTCGACATAGTGGTGGACGCCCACGGCGCCGTGCGTATCCGGCGGAAACGAAAACGACCCCGCGTTTCCACGGATCGACCCTTGAAAATCCATCTCCAGCAGTGGAAGCGTCCCCTCGCCCCCGGCTCCTCCTTCCGGTTCGGGAATCACCTGCGCTTCGTCCTCCTGAATCCCGGGCGGTACTTGTGGTGCGTGAATCCCTTTGTTGGCGTCGAAGTCCCCCGTCCCCATCTCCCAAGTCAGACCGGCGTATCCCGTCTCCATCAGTGTTGTGTGGTGCGGAACGTCGTCGAAGTCGATGACCCGCCGGCGATCGTTCCCGCCCACGCGATCGGTCCGCACCGTGAACGTCAGGTCGTCCATCCCATACCACCCGCCCCCGTTCAGCACCGCCTTCGACTCGACCACGATCCGATCCACCGCCGACAAACCGATCGCCAGTCGCTTCGCCTCGCGCCCGATGCCACCAAGCCAATCCGTTCTCCCGACTTCTCGCCCCGCGCGATACCCGATCACCCGCACGCCGGTCGTCCACACACCACCACCGGCCTGGCCACTGAAGTAGGCTTCATGTACGTCGACCACATCGGGAAACGCGATCCCCATGCGCGTATCGCCCCACTTGTTCACGACGTTTTTCGATCCCGAATGCGGGAAGTACGTCCCCCGCACACTCGGTACAACCCACGTCCCCTGCCGACCGTTGCGTCCCCGCGAGTCGATTACCGCGCCCGCCGGCGCGCGCGCCGCGCGCGCCATCGCGTCCGCCATCGTCTCGATCACCGCCGGACCGAAGTGCGCCGGGTCGATCCGCTCACCCTTGATCGCCTCACCGGCGCCGGCTGACACACCAATGCACGAGACCACGGACGTCGCAAACACCGTCGCCGCAAAACAGACCGAATGTCGCCGCATGAGTACCTCGCAGATCGCTCGCCGTTGCATTCGCACAGCCGGGCACCGCCGCGATCACTCAACAATCGACCCGGAAAGGGGTCGGCCGTCCACACAACGCGGCGCTTGAAACCACTGCCCTGGATTGTACGCGACTCGCCGCTGCGATCCAAACGGTCCCGCCCCAACTCGTCCCCCCGTGGGGTCGCGATATCCCCTGCCGCCCCGGGCGATCGCCACATCGCCGCCGACTTTCGATCAATTGAGCGACACCGGCCAGTGCCGAAACAGACGGCCATCTCTTACAGTCGCAGCCCACACAAGCGTGTCAGGGGCGACAGAGCGCCCCATACCCGCCACAGGCTCACACTCCACGCCTTCCTGACCGCCGGGAACCAGCGATCACGGGCATTCGTTCTGACCGTTGGGCGACGAGACCGCGTCCCGAGCGATGAAAAGTCTTGTTTCCGGCACCCAATCCCACGACAATCGACGTCGGTTTCCGCCAGCACGTGATCGAGTTCGGGATGACAATGGAATCGCTCAAGACTCCGCCGCCGGATGACATGAAGCAACTGCTCGAAGGCTATGGCTGCGAGAGTCGGGACGCGATCCACCAACTCTGGCCCAACGTGTACGACGAACTCCGTCGACTCGCCGCCGATTTCCTGCGCCGCGAGCGTTCCGACCACACGCTCGACCCCACCGCGCTCGTCCACGAAGCCTACGTCCGCCTCATCAATCAGCGCACGGCGGGATGGCGGGACCAGGCCCAGTTCTTCGCCATCGCCGCCAAGATCATGCGCCGCATCCTCGTCGACCACGCCCGTACCCATCGCGCGCAGAAACGCGGCGGCGGGCGGGCCAAGACCTCGCTCGATGAAGCCTTGGATTGCTTCGAGGAGCGCGCAGTCGACCTCGTCGCGCTCGACGAATCCCTGCAGGCGCTCACCCAAATGGATGAGCGCAAGAGCAAGGTCGTCGAGCTGCGCTTCTTCGGCGGACTAAGCCTCGAGGAGATCGCCAACGTCCTTAACGTGTCGCTCAGAACCGCCGAACGCGACTGGACCGTGGCCAAAGCTTGGCTCCGCGCCGATATCGGCGGGGACTGACGCCAATCTTCGCGGTATCCGATGAGTCGAGGTCCAGGACCCGAACGCAACATGCGGAAGACGCCCCTGACAACCGACCAATGGCGGCGCGTCGAACAGCTATTCCACGCCGCACTCCAGACACCGCATCGTGAACGGACGGCCTTCGTCGACCAAGCCTGCGGCGACGACGTCCAACTCCGCGCCCAGGTGAACAGGATTCTCGCCGGACATGACCTCTCCGATGACTTCATCGAACCCCCATCGGCCGCGCTGGCTGCAACGGTGGTCCGTCCCAACGGCCGGACGCTGCCCGCCGGACGACGGATCGGACGATTCGAACTCGTCCGCGTCATCGCGTCCGGCGGTATGGGTACCGTCTACGAGGCCATTCAACAGCAACCCAAGCGAACCGTCGCGCTCAAAATGCTCCGCGCCGGAAGTGCATCCCCCTCAGCCCTTCGCCGCTTCCATCACGAATCCCAGATGCTCGCCCGCCTGAAGCACCCGGGGATCGCCCAGGTCTTCGAAGCCGGCACCTACGACGACGGCGATGGTCCCGTTCCGTACTTCGCTATGGAGCATATTCCCGGCGCCCGGTTCATCACTGAACACGCGATCGCGAGGGACCTCGGCATCAAACAACGCCTCGATCTGTTCGCCAAA
>JAJDDS010000409.1 GCA_029260195.1 Phycisphaerae bacterium | reverse complement strand
CCCATCCGCGCGCGGTGGCCGTGGGGGACAGCCTAAAATATCTCATCTTCCGAAACAAATCGATACTCGCCGTTGTGCTCGCGCGCCATCCGCTCCAACACTGCCGCGCCCTGTTGTTCGACATACGCAATTGTGAAGATTCGCACCTGCCGCCGCCGGTTCATCTTCTCCAGCATCTTGAACATGCTCTCGGCGTGGGCGTCGAACTCTCCGTCGGTCAAAAAGTAGATCAAATCAGGCTCAACCGCAAACGCGCGCCGCATCGCCGGCCGCGGGTCGGTGTCGCCCATCGGCGTGATGGTGTCGAAGAATTGGAACGCCGCGCGTTTGTGCGCCTGGATCGCGCTGACCATCCGCCGTGGCGGATTCTCCAACGCCGCCCCCGAGTTAAAGAAGATCACGTGAAACCGCTGCGTCCTGCGCAACGCGCCGATGGATTCCTTGAGCTCCTTCACGACGCCACCAAACGTGTTCAGCATGGACCCCGAGCGATCAACGACATAGACGATTTTCCGCGCCCCCCGCGCCTGCCCGCCGAGCCCGAAGAAATCCGGCCCGCCGCCGCCCAACGGCATCGCGAAACTGCGCTCGCCGAGATCGCCGCCGCCCGTGCCGATCCCCAGAATTCTCAACTCGTCCCGCGGCGATGACGTCATCGCGTCCATCGACTGAAACTGTTTTGGCTTGAATTCCAGTCGCTCACGTTCGGTCAGCTCCGGCTTACTGTCCGCCCGCGGCGACGGCGTGAGGGATGTCACCGGTTGATCCACCGCACCCTCGATACTCGTAAAAGGCGGCGGCGCGTCGGACCCATCCCTCGCCATGTCAGCCAACCACGGCAGGAGATACATCGCCACGAACAGCACGACGTGATACAGCACCGAGACCCCCCACACCATGACGACCGCCCGGCCCGCGAGACTCCCGGCGCGCACGATCGTCGGCTTCTCGCGCGCGTCGTCGCGCGGCGACTCCGACTGGGGTGATGCGGCTACATCGAGTGGTTCGGTCATGGTCTCAATGGTCGGTGGGTGCGCGGTCGGCCGGCGAGTGGCGCCAGACGGTCGCGCGTTACCGTCAAACAAGAGCCATGCCCGCGGGAGTTCAACGCCACTGGGCGAACAATGTCCGCCCCTCCGCATTTAGTTTACGACCCCAATTCACGTCGGTCAACGCACGCCCGCGCCAAGAGTCTCGTCGAGACGGTGTGGACACGATCTAAAGCAACAGGTCAACACGGCATCTCCGCAAGACAATCGTTGCGTCACGCGCGGAGAGCGTCTATTCTCGCGTTGCGGCATCGAATGACGGTGTCGGGCATCTGGTGTCAGCCCCCCATCCAGGAGTCCAAGCGTGAGCACCGCGCACCGCGCAACTGATCATTTGTTTCTCCTCGCTGTGGCGATCACTGCCATCGCACAGGCAACACCGACCGACGCGCCGAACGATGCGACGTCGAAGCCAGCCCTCAGCACCGCAAGATTCCCCGATGGCATCGCCGACGAAGCGTCCTTCGGTCGCTGGCTCGCCGACCAATCCACCGCCGCTATGACAGCCGCCGAGCAGGCCGACGCGCCCGACCGACGCGTCGAGACGCGGCTTGCCGCCGTCAGCGCCATTCTCGCAGCCCAATGCGAACCCCCGTTGTCACGTCTGCTCCTCGGACTTGGCGACGCATCCGATCGGCAGCGCGTCCAAGAACTCA
Source organism: Phycisphaerae bacterium (assembly GCA_029260195.1). Lineage (GTDB taxonomy): Bacteria > Planctomycetota > Phycisphaerae > UBA1845 > UBA1845 > OFTM321. The sequence goes on along the minus strand of JAJDDS010000409.1, from coordinate 4,047 downwards.
CCGATCAGGCAGGCGCCGCGCTCGAGTCCGCGCGCGAGGACCTCGAGCATTACCGCGGGACGCCCGACCAAGTTGACGCTGCCACCGACTACTTCGACTCGACCATCGAACTCTTCCACGCCTTCAACAACGCGATACGCGCCAGCGTCGACGGCGACACGAGCGACGAAGGCAAGAAACGGTATCGCGACGCGGCCCGCGACCTCGCCGAGTACCTCGAGGACGACCGTCCCGAAGTCGCCGCCGCCGCCATGCTGTGGCAGGGAGTGCTCTACGGCCGGGCGGGTCGCGCGGATCGGGCGATGCGATCCCTCCCCCGACCGGCTGAACCACGCCGGCAAGGCGCCGTACGCTACGACTTCTTCGCCAGGCTGCTGCGCTGCCGCTATCTCGCCCAGGGTGGCGGCCACACGGTTGCATGGGCTCTGTTGCTCCAGCTCGAAGAGCGATCGCGCGAATGGTTCGCCACCGACCGCGAGCGTCTCGCCGCCACCCACGCGACCTTCCTCGTCAAGACCGAAATCTGCGACGCTTGGTCTTCCACCGATGGCGACGAGCAAGCCGCCACCCGCGAATGGTGCGCCGCAACGCTTGACCGAATCAGCACCGAGAGTTTCCCGGCGAATCAGCCCCGCGAAGTCATGCGCCTTGCGTCCGCAGCCCCGCTCATCATCGCCCCAGACCTCGCGACCGATCCTGAACCGGACGCCGACAACGCCGAGGACAAGCCAGACGCCGGCGACGAAACCGAAGACTCTAACGACCAATCGCCCGACGATGATGCGCCCGACTCCGCGGACGACACGGCTGATACCCCGAATTCCGACACAGCCCCTACTCCGTAGTCGCCCGCGCGACATGGCGCGGTCTCCGCGCCAATCTGTGGCCGCTCGTCCGCTCCCCGTGTCCCTGCGCCCCCTCGCGCTCACGGCACAACGCTCGACACCCCAACAGGGTCGGCGAGCGACCGGTACATCCATCCACGCAAGAGTATCGCGGCAGGGACTGCCGTCGCCCGGCACCCCCGCGCAGATCCGTGCGTGGAGGATTGCCCCATACGGCTCCCGCCTGGAGTCGGGCGCGGTCAAGGTGTCAGCCGCGAATGGCACTGCCGCGGTTTCCGGAGTCGTATCGGAGGCGCGATCAGGCGTTGAGCGCATGCACCGAGCGCCGAAGTGCCGGCGAGCGGGTTTCCCAGGGACAGGGTTCGCATCGACCATGCCCCGCGCTTGCGATTGGGGATATGACCCCTGCCGCCGGATGTTTCACACACGCTCTTCAATCCGCGTGTGCCGACGGGATCGCCCCCCTCAGGGTGGGATGCGATCGTTCAGCGGACCGGATCGCCACGGTGGTTGCGGTGCTTGCCGCGATTCCCTATGGTGCGGTTCCCGTTCGGTGTCGGACGGGATTCATAGGGTACGGCGACAGAAAAAGGTGACGGTCCATGGCTAGCGAAGGGCTCATTCCGCCCCACGGGGGGGCGCTGATCAATCGAATCAACGAGAACGGACGACTTGGCCCTTACCGCGGCGATGACCCGGCCTTGGTTCTGACCGAGCGGCAGCAGTGCGATCTGGAGATGATCGCGGTTGGGGCGATGAGCCCGCTGACCGGGTTCGTGAACCAGGCGGACTACGACAGCATCTGCGAGAAGATGACGCTGGCCGACGGGACCGCCTGGCCCATTCCGATCACTTGCGCCGTGGACGCAATCACCGCCGACGGGATCCGGGTCGGCGTTAAGGTCGCCCTGCTGGACGACGATCGCCGGCTGCTGGGCATGTTGACCGTCGAAGAGAAGTATCCGCACGACAAGACCAAGCAGGCTGAGCTGGCGTTCGGGACGACCGAAACTGAGCACCCGGGGGTCGGGGTGTTGATGTCCGAGGGGGATGTCTGCCTGGCGGGTCCGATCGAGGTGGTGTGTCCGAAATATGACCCCGACTTCGCGAAGTATCGGCTGACGCCGGAGCGGACGCGGGCGCGGTTCACGGAACTCGGGTGGAAGACTGCGGTCGGTTTTCAGACGCGCAACCCGATCCACCGCGCGCACGAATACCTGACGAAGTGTGCGTTGGAGATTTGCGACGGGCTGCTGATCCACCCGCTGATCGGACAGACGCAGGCGGGCGACATATCCGCCGACGTTCGGATGACCTGCTACACGACGCTGATCGAGAAATACTACGTGCCGGATCGCACGGAGCTGTCTGTTCTGCCAGCCGCCATGCGGTACGCCGGTCCGCGCGAAGCCATTCTGCACGCGATTCTGCGGCAGAACTACGGTTGCTCACACTTCATCGTAGGGCGCGATCACGCGGGCGTGGGAACGTATTACGGGACGTATGACGCGCAGAAGATCTTCGAGCAACTGCCGGCGGGCAATCTGAAGATCACGACGCTGAATTTCGAGCACTCTTCGTGGTGCAAGTCGTGCGAGTCGATGGTCAGTGCGAAGACTTGCCCACATCCTGGGGAGGACAAGATCTTCCTGAGCGGGACGAAGGTGCGCGACATGCTGAGCAAGGGCGAGCGGCCGCCGATCGAATTCTCGCGTCCCGAGGTCGCGGACATCCTGATCGCCTCGATGAAGTCATAGCGGGCTCCGGTTTGCAGATGCCAAACACGATCGAGCCAGCATCTTTCGGGGAGCCGATCCCGGCGAACCTGGTTGAGACGCTGGAGACATTCCGGCGACCGGTCGTGATCGGACACGTGCGCCCGGACGCCGATTGTCTGGGCTCGATGTTCGCGGTCGCGTTGACGTGGCCTGCGGAGGGCGGTCCGGCCAAGGTGTCGCTACCGGACGGGTCGCTGTCGCGCCGCTTGGCGTTTATGGCGGACTGGACCGATCTGCCGCTGGCAACGGCGGAGGACTTCGTCGCCGCCGACGGGTTTATCGCCGTTGATACCGCACAGAAGCCCCGCTGCAACGTGGACAGATCGCTCGGCGGCGGATGGGCGGACGGGCGTCCGGTGATCAACATCGACCACCACACGTCGAACACCAACTTCGGCGCGGTGAACTGGGTCGACGCGCAGGCGGGCAGCGCGGCCGAACTAGTGTATCGCGTGATTCGCGCCTCGGAGCGACCGATCGACTCGCTGGTGGCGTCGCTGCTCTACGCGGGTATTCACAGTGATACGGTGGGATTTTCGCTCCCGACGACGCGATCGTCGGCGCTGCACGCAGCCGCGGACTTGGTTGACTGCGGCGCGCGAGTGGCGGAGATCGGGGAGCACCTCTGCCGCAGCCAAAGCAAGCCGGAATTCGACCTGAATCGCGTGATCTACGACAACAGCCGCGTGGTGGCGGACGGGCGTGTGGCGTACAGCACCGCCTCCTACGCGGAGATCACGGGCGCGGGCTGCACGTCGGCGGACATCGACGATCAGATCAGCATCCCCCGATCGCTGCAGGGGATAGAGATCGCGGTATTGTTCACCGAAGGGAGACCGGGGAAGACGCGATTGAATCTGCGGGGTGAATCGGGGATCAACGTACTCGACTTGGCGACCGCTCTCGGCGGCGGCGGGCACGCGACGGCCGCCGGCGCAATTATTGACGGCACGATCGAGCAAGCGGTGGACCGGGTGATCCCGCTGGTCATCAATCGTCTCGACGCCCGCCAGGACTGAAGCGGGTGGCAACCGGGTCGCGTGGCGGCGTACCCCGAGTCTCTGACACGATTCCGATACGCTCTCCGCGTGCCGGTGCGCTCCCGAAGCCGTCGATCTCGGCAGCCGAGATTCGTGCGACTCCCGTCTCCACGCAGGCGTCCTTCCTCACTCCTGCGATCAACTTCGTCTAGGGTGGACCACCTCTTCACTCCGCGGCGTCTCCGAGTGCGACAGGACGACGACGCGGTCCCCCCTACGCCGCCTGGACGATCCCGGTCGCAAACATGGCCGCTGACGACAGCATCAGCGCCATCCGAGGCGAACTGTCACACCATGAACTTCATTTTTACTTGATATCAACGCAGCAATAGTTTCATATACACAGCCTTGAGCGTTTTTCTTAACGGGCGTTCCGCGCCGAAC
>JAJDDS010000408.1 GCA_029260195.1 Phycisphaerae bacterium | reverse complement strand
AAAACGTCCGCCTCATCGCCTCCGAGATCGACGAAACTCCCGTCACCTACGCCGGAGACGACGGCGCCTGCACCCAGCAGGGTGACTTCGTCCACAGCCCATGCGCCCCGCCGACCTACGACGGCATCTGCGAGGTATGCCACACCCAAACCGAATTTCATCGCAACACCGCGACCGGCGACCACGCACACCACACCGATGTGCGGTGCACCGCCTGCCACCCCCACAGCACCGGATTCCTCTCCTCCACGTCCAACTGCGCTGACTGCCACCGCGAACCACCCGACGGAACCGCCTACCCCAACCGATCCGGATCACACGCCGCCCACTTCACCGGACCCGGCGGACCCCAGATCACCGAATGCACCACCTGCCACGCTGATCCCGACGATCCGTCTCACATGGACGGCGCCGCCAGTTTCGCCTCCGGCTTCGACACCGATCTCGATGGCAACATCAGTCTTGCAGAGGCCGACGTCTGCGACGCCTGCCACAGCCAGCGCGGTCCGATCGATGGCGTCAACGATCCCGTCGTCGGAGCCAAGACCAACTGGACCGACGGTGTGTACGACGGCGACACGCTCAAACCCGACAAATTCGATTGGTGCGTCGGCTGCCACGGGCTCGAAGGTGCGGTCATCCACGGCGTGACAGCCCCCGCCGTCGCCGGCGACAACGCGACCTGGGGGTACAACGTAGCCGGACATGGATTGGGACACGTCGTCTGCACCGAGTGTCACGACCCGACACTCCCGCACACCGACGGTATCGCGCGCACCTTCACCCGACGATTCCCGCTCGCCCCGGGCGGAATTCCCAAGTCCCCCGAGGAGCGGGAAACCGATCGCGAATCGTACAATGACGGGTTCCGCTTGCGACGCGTCGGAGGTCAACGCGCGATCGACGTTCCGCGAGATACGGACTTCTACGACGCAGCCGATTTCCGCCAGTGCATCCAATGCCACGACGAAGCAAAACTCCTCGGGGTTCCCGAGAACTACGTCACCGGACCCGCGATGCCCCCGCCTTACCTGCAACTTCCCGCGGGCGTTGCCCAGACTAACTATCGCAACGAATACGAGTGGGGCAATGGCTGGGAAGGCGCCCCTGCCAACATCCACTGGCAGCACATGAGCTTCGGCGGGGCGATTTGGGATATCGATCACGACGGGTTCACCGTCGAATCGGTGGTAACGTGCGTGACCTGCCACAATCCACACGGCGCTCGCGATCTCGACGGCGGGCAGACGCCGGCGCTGATGGTGGCGGATCTGAACATCAGCTACGGAACCTACGACGACGGTGAAATCGACCGTGAATACGGCTACATCGGCAGCGACGCATTCCTATTCCCCGGCGGGGATTTGAATTGCATGAGCTGTCACCCCTTCTCCGGCGCCGGTGACGATCCCCCGAACGGATACCTAAACACCCGCTTCTACCGCGAACGCCTTGATCTCACTCCGGAAGAATGTCAATCTTCTCACGACGAATCCCGCCAGGAAGCCGGGACATCACAAGCCCTCAAGCTCCCCCCACGCGAACCCCGCGTCCGCTGATCCGCCCCACGCCACTCGCCAGCGGTGAGCGGAAGGCACGCCGGCGTTCCATGCGAAATCGCGGCGCTGTCACTGGGCCTTACGCGAGGGTGGCGGGCTCCCGATAACACACGCCGCTGATGATGTGAGTCACCGCCGACAGCGCACCGACGGCGCAGACCACGAAATCCTGCCCTTTTTCGCCCGAATGAGGAATCCCCCCTTGCATTCACATAATCGCGAATCGTACGGAGTGGGGAGAGGCTCGTCCGACATTCGCCGCCTCTCGGCCGGATCGGTCCCGGTCGAGCGGGACGGGCAAAGTGCGGGCGGAGCGTGAGAATTGACTTAGTCCGACCAATTGCGGTAACCTACCTGGGTTCCGGTGACGAGGGGTACGGGGTCCGTGCCTTGGGAGTGCCAGCCCGAACCGGGTGCACCGCGCGTTGGAAAAAGGGGACTGCCATGAGGATGACCACTGTATCCGCCTACCGGCGGCTTGTTGCTGTTTTTTTCGGACTCCTGTTGCTCACGCAACCGGGCTGTCCGCTGACCTCGATGTCGGATGCCGACGGCGACGGTGTTCCGGACGGCATGGATCTGTGCGCCGAGTTTGATGATGCGCTCGATGATGACCGGGACGGCGTCCCCGACGGATGCGACGTCTGCGCGGGAGCGGACGATGCCGCTGACGCCGATGGCGATGGCATCGCCGATGGCTGCGACCAGTGCGAGGGCTTCGACGATCAACGCGACGACGACCAAGACGGCGTCCCCAACGGGTGCGACGTCGAGGACGCCGTGCTGCGCGCGGATCTGGTCGACATCGCGGTCTTCGATGAAGAGGTCGATCTGAGCAACCTGCGCGTCGGCGACGAGATCGTCTTCTCACTTCCCGACAACGCGATCTCTCTCATCGCGGGGCGGCAGCAGACTTCAAGTTGCACGTGCCGGTGGTCCGTGTCGCCGCAGACCGCGGGCGTGTTTGATCCCGTGGACGAGTGCTCGACGACGTACACCGTTTTGGAAGTCGGCGCGGCGCTGGTCGCGGTGGTTCAGACCTGCGACGGTCTGTCGAGCGAGTTGTACAACGGAGTAATTGTCGAGTCCGATGACCAGGGAAACAACACCGACGGCAACCTGGTTGCTGCCGCCGGAGTGACCGCGATCGCGTCCGCCAGCCCGCAGCAGGCGGTCGAGGGCGACACGGTCACGCTCGACGGGACTGACAGCAGCGGTGCCGACGAGGACGAACTCGCGTTCGCGTGGATCCAGATCGGGTTCGCGCCGTTGGTGAGCATTCAGAACGCCGATGAGGCCGTGGCGACGTTTGTCGCCCCGGACGTGTCTGCGGACACGGAATTCACATTCCAGCTGACGGTTTCGGAAGGTGATTTGCAG
>JAJDDS010000407.1 GCA_029260195.1 Phycisphaerae bacterium | reverse complement strand
CGAAGATATCGTCGTAGACTCCGCCGGCGGCAAGATGTACTGGGCCGACCAGGTCATGGACTCGATCCGTCGGGCCAACCTGGACGGCTCGGAGGTCGAAGACCTCGTTGTGATCGTCCCGCCGCACCTGGAGTCGTCGGCCGTCATCGGCATCGATCTCGACCTCACAGCCGGAAAGGTCTACTGGACCGACTGGCGCCTCGATAAAGTCCAGCGCGCCAACCTCGACGGCTCGGATGTCGAGGATCTCATCATCGACATCTTCCAGCCCGTCAGCATCGCCCTCGATGTCGCCGCCGCGAAGATGTATATCTGCAAGTTCGACACGTCGATCGTGCGCGCGAATCTCGACGGCTCCGACATTCAGAACGTCGTCTCGGGCGGGCGCATTCGCAGTGGCAACCTGGATCTCAACGACGGTAAGCTGTACTGGCTGATTTATAGCCCTTTTCAGACTCCGGGGATCGGAATGCTCCGCCGCGCCAACTTGGATGGATCGGACCTAGAGGACGTCATTCCCGCAGGGATCGAGATTCCCAACTACGTCGACATCCTGCCCGGGGAAGTGAGCTTGGCGGAATACGCGCAATACCTCGACTGCGCCACCGGCCCCGGCGTCCCCTACGCCGACCCCGACTGCGCGCCGTTCGATTATGACACCGACGCCGACATCGACCTGGCCGACTTCTACCTGCTCCAAGCGGCTTTCACAGGACCGTTTTGAACCCGCCGGGGTCCGATGACCCCGTGCGGCGATTTGGTGAAACTATGGGATCTGTAAAAGGAGATGGACCATGAGAAGCAAAGTGCCTTTGTTCTTGCTGCTGGCGTGCGTATCCACGCACGCCGGGGCATACGCCCAGGAGCCAAGCATTGCGCATGTGGACATCAGCGCCACGGGAAATGACGACGGAACGACCTGGGAGCACGCCTTCAACGACCTCCAGGACGCCCTCCCTTCGCCCAACTCCTACGATGAGGTGTGGGTGGCGAAGGGAACCTACAGACCGGCGGGTCCTGGCGGAAGTCGGGCCGCGGTCTTTCACATGGACCCCGACACCGCCATCTACGGCGGGTTCCCGAGCGGCGGCGGGGACGGCACCTTTGCGGCGAGGAACATCGAGCTCTACGAGACCATCCTCTCCGGCGACCTCAACGATGACGATGGGCCCATCGCGTTCCAGAACAACTCTGAGAACAGCTACCACGTCATCACCGGCAACCTGACCTACAGCACCGGCGTCCTCGACGGGTTCACCATCACCGCCGGAAACGCGAACGTATTCTCGTCCCCTCTTGGTCCAAACGGCGTCGGCGGTGGCCTGATCGTGTGGGGCACTACGACGGGCGTGAACGCCGGATCGCCGACGATCCGAGACTGCACGTTCACGCTCAACCAAGCGTATGTTGGTGGGGGAGCGCAGGCTTATCGCGGCAGCCCCACCCTTGAGCACTGCACGTTCTGGGCGAACAGGGCCCTTCTGTACGGTGGAGGGTTCTACAACACCGGCGGCGACTCTCCGCATGTAGTGCAATTCGGCGGCAGCGTCATAAAGGACTGCCGCTTTGTGCGTAACACATCCACCCAATGGGGCGCAGGTTCGTGCTCGGCGAACTCAGGCCCGCAGTACATCAATTGCGATTTCGTCGGAAACGCGATGACCGGGTCCGGCACGGGCGCAATCGGCGGCGGTTTGTCGATCGGATGCGGCGACAACTGCGGCGACCCGGCCGTGGTCGTCAATTCCACCTTCGCGCGAAACACCGCTTTGAATGGAAACGGCGGAGGCTTGGTCAACGAAGAAGGTTCGACCGTCGAGATACATAACAGCGTCTTTTGGGACAACGAAGACGGCGGCGGGGTCGACGAATCCGCCCAAATCTACGTCCAGTCCGGTTCGCTTACGGTCGACTACAGTTGCATCGAAGGGCTCAGCGTGTACAGCGGCAGCAACAACATCGGCACAGCCCCGGATTTCCTTCAGTTGGGCTATGGCGAGTTCCTCAACGCGAACACGCGATCGTTCGGCGGTTCGGACGTCAATGACGTGGGCAACAACAGCGAGATCCCCTCGGGAACCACTCTGGAACGCGACGGTGTGGACCGGACAATGGAAGATCCGGCTATCGGCGGTGGCGACATCGTTGATATGGGCGCCTACGAGTTCGGGCACCCGTATATCCTGGCCGGCGGCGCCGCGAAAACGCTGTTCAAGGCGAACTCCTTCAACCGCTACATCGATCCCCGCCAGGAGAGCACGGACGGAATCAACTTCGATCAGGGGATTGATCAGGTGACGATCGTCTTTTCGGAGAAGGTGCGCGAAATCGGGGGCGCCACGTTGTCGGCCTCCTCCTTCATCTTGCGCGAAACGGGTGGTGAATCGCCTCCAACGATCGATTGCGTCTGCGTCCCGGTTTCGAGCGCGGCGCCCTGGGAAGTGACGCTGCACTTCGATCGCTTCGTTACGCCACGCGCGTGGTTGACCATCATCGCGGCGGTCGAGAACTTGAGCGGCGTTGTCATCAACGGGTCCGACCGCATTACCATCGGCTTCCTCCCGGGCGACATCGACCAAGACGGCCACGTCGGACCTCTCGACTTGGCACGATTCAAGCAATACATAAATGCGATCTACGCAATCGATGATTTCAATCTCCCCGGGCACGACTTCGATTTCATGGATCTCAACCGCGACAACAACATAAACCCGCTCGACCTACTCAGGCTCAAGCAGTTGATTAACGGATTTCCCCCGCCACTCAGTCGTGGGCGTTTGTCGACATGAACGCTCCGGAGCCGCCTTGCTGTCGCTAACCCGTAGGCCCGACCAAGAAGTAGAGAAGACTCAAAACAACCCTCGACCCTCTGTCGAGGCCCTCAAGCAAAGGAGATAATAGAGATGAAACTGAGAATTCTGTTCATAGCAAGTTTGTGGTTCCTCGTCGTGGCCCCCGCCGCCGACGCCGGTTGCGTCGGATGCACGGGACAGGGAGACGTGGGTATCAAGAAATCGGCGACGGACGTGTGGGGTACGCCCTCCACCCCAGACGATTCCACGCACAACCATGACTTTGGAGCACTCTGCGACGCGGCCAACCTGGCGAGCTACACTGGCGAGGTCCACATCAAAATCGCGGTGACGGCCGACCTCGAAGGATCAATCAAGTATGTCACGGCAACTTCATCAGCGGCGCCGAGACGACGGCGATCATCATCGGGAACGGCTTTGTCAATGCCCCCAGCGACGGCAAGTTCTTCAAGAATGACGGCGTCACCGGATGTGGCGGAGAGGTGAACAGCGCTGTCGTCCGGCTGGACTACGACGATTTCAACACGCTGCTGTCCAACGGCGACGGCACCATGGAGATCGAGGTCATCGCCGGCAGTGCCGTCGAAGACCTCTGTGACATTTGCTGCGAATCGGGCCATTCCTGGACCCCCGACGCCTGCTGCGGCGACACCCCACCATGCACTTGTCCGCCGGGCGTGCAATCGATCAGCGACGTCACGCTCGTCTACCTGGACTGCGACGTCATTGGCGAACCGTTCGACTGCGTGACCAACTCCGACTGCCCCGAGGGGAGCTACTGCTCCGGCACGGAATCTTGCGTCGACGGAGCGTGTGTCGCCACCGGCAATCCCTGTCTCGCGACCGGCAAGATCTGCAACGAACTGACAAAATCCTGTCGCGACTGCACGACGGACGCCCAGTGCAGAGACGAGGACGGTCTATATTGCAATGGTAACGAAACCTGTCGCACTTTCTATGGTACCTGCCAGAGCGGGTCCCCTCCATGCACGAGCGGGGAAACCTGCGACGAGACAAGCGACGAATGCGTGCCGAACCCGGTCTGCACGGGCACGGGATGCCCCTGACAGGAATAGCGCCCGAATCGTAGACTCAACCTCTCAATCCGCTACGCCACTGGTGACTTGGACGACACCACCGTTCAAGTCGCCGGGCGTACCTCCGCATTTGTAGTACGGCGGCACTTCTCGTCTACTTCCGCGCGCAACACTGCTTGTACTTCTTCCCGCTCCCGCACGGACACGGATCGTTCCGCCCCACCTTCGCGTCCCCGTGAATCGGCTCCACCGGCGGCGGAAGCTCCGGATCATCCTCACCCGGAAGCTGCTTGCGATGAGCCTCCTCCGCCTCCCGCCGCCCGTGAAAACGATCATCCTGAGACTTCTTCGACATCGAGGTCAATCCTCCTAACAATACCAGCAACCATACAACATCAACCCGCCCATTATACGCGCATCCTCCCCCGCAAGCCTACCCCCGGCAGAACGCTCATTCGCCCACTCCAGCCCGGGGACCAGAAACCCGTGGCCTCTCGTCCCATCGGACTATACCATTCGGCCCTCGAGTACCGATGAACTCTTCCGGGCGCCCACCGCTGAACCACTGACGCGGGCCGCCTGAACGAGGTGTCCCCTGGCGCTCCGAAAACGACTCTACGTGTCCATGATCGTCCTCACCGCCGTCTACGCTCTCGGCACAGCCGGGTACGCCCTGCTCGAGGGCTGCACCCTTTTTGACGCCGCCTACATGACCGCCATCACGCTCTCCACCGTCGGCTTCGCCGAGCACGTCCCCCTCGACGACGCCGGCCGACTCTGGACCATCCTGGTCATCACCCTCGGAGTTGGCGGAGTCTCATTCGCCTTCACCTCCGTCATCAGCCTCGTCATCAGCGGTGACGTCAACGAAATGCTCGGGAGAAGAAAATTGCAAACCGCCGTCGAACAGCTCCGCGGCCACGTGATTCTCTGCGGCTTCGGACGCATGGGAGCTCTGACCCTCCAACACCTAACGAAAGTCAGCGCCCGCGTCGTCGTCATCGAGTTCAGCGCCGAACGATGCATCAAACTCAAGGAGCGAAACATCCTCCACATTCACGGCGACGCGACCGAAGAGGAGGTGCTCCTCCAGGCAGGCCTCCTCCACTGCGGAGCCCTCGTCGCCGTTCTCCCCAGCGATGCCGACAATGTCTACGTCACCTTGACAGCCAACGGACTTCGCCCCGACCTCACCATCATTGCCCGCGCCGAACAACCGTCGACGGCTCCCAAGCTCAAGCACGCCGGCGCCACCCGCGTCATTTGCCCGCAGATCGTGGGCGCGCACAAGATCGCCGACATCCTCACGCGCCCCAACGTCGTTGATTTCTTTGAGATCGCCGCCGCCGGCATCGAACTCGAAATGGACGAGTTCGTCGTCCGCCCCGAGTCTCCCTTGTGCAGCAAGACCCTGCTCGAATCCAACATACGCAGGACGGCTGACGCCACGGTCATCGCGGTGAAGACCAACGCCGGCGAGACCGTCTATCAGCCCGGCCCCGACCATCGCATGCAGCAGGGCGACACCTTGATTCTGATCGGCAAGTCCGGCGTCTCAACTCGTCTCCGCGCCCTCCAGGACTGCCCCGACGCATCGTCACAGTCATTGTGCGTCCGTGATCGGGATCACGACGGATGACGCGTCGGCAGTGATCACTTCGCTCTGTGACGTTCGCAGCAACGTGCTGTGATTCGGGGCGACTTGTACGCTGAGCGCCCCGGCTGCGTCGGACGATGCACGCAGGACGTATGTGCCCAGGTAGGCTGTCTCCGTCACGGTCACGCCGCCGGACCACAGCGTGGCCACCATGACCCGGTTGGCTACACCGGTGGTCC
>JAJDDS010000406.1 GCA_029260195.1 Phycisphaerae bacterium | reverse complement strand
GAAGCGTCATTCGTACCGTGTTCGTTGCCGCCATGACCAGACCGTTCCTCAGCCAAGGGCAGTCGCGCAGCGTGGTGGCTGCATCCTCGCGCGTGGCGTTCGAGACACCACCTTCGCCGCATTCATCGGCCAGCGTGGGCGGCGGATGAAGTTCCTCGATCGCAAAGCGGTGTAGTGTCCGATAATCACACGTTTCTATCGGCATATTCGGGTGTTTGACTTGACTCCGGCCCAGCGCCGTCCGCGGTCGGTGGGTGTCGACTCGCCGCGCTAAATCTGCGATGGCAGTACTGGCGAGGATCAATCGGCGGGGTGGTGACGTCGAGATTCTCCACCTGTCGGTGACGACTGCGCTGCTCGGCCGGCGGGGATCGCCGGGATTGGGAGGTCAGAGGTTTTCGAGACGCTGCTCTTTGTCGTAGGTCTGAAGTGCTTCGATCAGCGGATCCAGTTCGCCCTGCAGGACTTTTTCGAGCGCGTAGAGATCGAGATTGATCCGATGGTCCGACACACGATTTTGCGGGTAGTTGTACGTCCGCACGCGCTGAGATCGGTCCCCGCTTCCGATCATCGACTTGCGGGCTGCGGACCGTTCCTTGTCGACGGCCTGTTGGTGATGGTCGAACAATCGGGCGGTCATGATGCGCCGCGCCTTCGCGCGGTTCTTGTGCTGCGACTTCTCGTCGCGCATCGACACGCTGATTCCGGTCTCGATGTGTACCAGCTTGATGGCGGATGAGACCTTGTTGACGTTCTGGCCACCCGGGCCTCCGGCGCGTGAGACGAACTCTTCGCAGTCTTTGTCCCAGTTGACGTCGATGTCGATCTCTTCCGGCTCGGGAAGGACAGCCACGGTCACGGCTGAGGTGTGGACGCGTCCCTGCGACTCTGTTTCGGGGACGCGTTGCACGCGATGGCCACCGCCCTCATACCCCAGGTGTCGATAGACGCCTCCCCCCTTGATCGTGAGGGTGATTTCCTTCAGCCCGCCCATATCGGAACCCGACTGCTCGATCACCTCGACGCGGAACTTCTGGCGCTCACAGTATCGCAGATACATCTCATAGAGGTCGCGGACGAAGAGCGCGGCTTCATCCCCGCCGGTCCCGGCGCGGATCTCGACGATGACGGAGTTGATATTGGCGTCGTCGCTGGTGACGACGCTTTCCTTGAGCTTGTCGAGGCGGGTGTCGTATTCGGCCTGAAGTTCGGGAATCTCTTCGTCGGCGAGGGTCCGAAGGTCCTTGTCCTGATCGGTGTCACCACTGATGGACCGCGCTTCGAGGAGATGGTCGCGCGTCTTTCGAAAATCTCGAAACGGATGAACGAGTCGCCGTAGCTTGCCCAACTCCTTGGCGATGGCCACCAGGCGTACGTGATCGGCAGCCACCGCGGGGTCAGCCATTTGGTGGTTCAATTCATCGTGTCGGTCGTCAAGCTCCTGCAGCTTGGCGATCAAGCGGTCGTCGACGGAATCGCTCATTGCTTGGCACCAGTTTGAGGTTCGTCACGCCGGTAAGGCTACCGGCCAGCGCAAACAAAAACCACGTCGCATATCCGCCGTTCGGTGGCGGTGCTCGACGTGGCCTGTCGTAGCTGAATCCAGCTAGGTCCGCTTCTTGACCGAGCCCGGTTTCTTCTCGCTGGGATCCTTGAAGTACTGGCCACCGAACTTCGTCTGGAACCGCTGGACACGGCCCATGGTGTCAACGAATTTCTGCTGACCCGTGAAGAACGGGTGACAACTCGAGCAGATTTCCACCTTGATCAGCGGCCGGGTGCTGCGGGTCTCAAACGCGGACCCACAACCACACTTGATCGTGGCATCGACGTATTCGGGATGGATGTCTTTCTTCATCGCCTGCGGTCCTCTAGCGTGCGTCACTCCGGTTTCTCGCGGACCCGGTATTGTACGCACCCCCGACCGAAAGGCAACCCCGGTTTTTCGTCCCGCGGAGGCGCTGGTCCGTGACAGTATCGGCGGGACAACGCATCGCGTACTGGAATCGCGGGTCCAGCACGGAAACGTGCGTAACGCGGTCCTGGGTTGTCCGCTCCCTGACGGTCGCGGCTCTCTTAGGGCGCAACCATCCCGCCGGAAATATCGCGGACCCCGGACGCGCGCTTCCCGCCCTGCGGGCCGGCGATGGATGCTTCACCCCAGGTCCGCGGCTACGTCGACCGCCAGCACGGTCACGTCGTCCGCCGGCATGAGCGACCCTTCCCGGCGGTCGAGATCCCTGCCAAGGAAGGCCACCAGTTCCGCCCCGGACCGGTCCGCCCGGTTCTCGAACACCGATCGGTAGCCCGGGAATGTCTGCGTCCCCCCGGCTGACCACTCCTCGAACGCGGCTTCGATCCCGTCGGTGAAGAGGATGACTTTCTCCCCGGGGTGCAGCTGAATCCGCTGGGTGGGGCATTCCATCCCCCCGAACAGGCCCATCAGCCCGCCCTCGGCTTCCAGTTCGTTTGCGTGGCCTTCGCGGTCGATCAGGATCGGGTATGGATGTCCCCCGCGCGCATACTGCATCTCCAGGGTCTCGATGTTCACGAGGCAGTAGGCTCCGGTGACGAACTGGCAATTCGGAAGCGTGTATTGCGCTAGCGCGTCGTTCAGCTTGCGCAGAACCTCACCGGGTTCGAGCGGTGTGACGACTCCCGAGCGGACGTGCTGCGTCACGATCGATCGTTTGATGAACATGGTCAGCAGACCGGCGGACACGCCGTGCCCGACCGCGTCGGCGATGTAGAATGCGACATGCTTGTCGTCGATTTTCTCGATATCGAAGATGTCGCCGGAGACCCACGACGCCGGGCGGTACAGCGTGCTGAACTTGAGCGGGCCGATGGCTTCCACATCGCGTGGCAGAAAATCCCGCTGCAACCGCGAAGCCAATCGCATCTCATCGTCCAACTCGCGGAAGTGACGGGTGATCCGCTGGCCCAGCTTGTGCATGTGGTCCAGTTCCCGCTCCATCGACTGGAACTGATCCTGGAAACGGGTCAAGGTCGACAATCGCCAGGACAACTCCTCCTTGCTGATACCGTCGGCCGCCAAGTCGATCGTCGATCCCGCGTCGACGTCGTCCCCGCTGGACGCACCGACCATCACAGCGGCGATGTGCCGCGACTCGACCGACTGCAGGAAACTCACGAGATCGCTCGACGATTCGGCCGGCCGCCCCACGACCACCGCGTCCACACCGGCGTCGTTGACCTTCGCCTTGGCGGACACCAGATCCAAGGCTATGTCCACGGTCCAGTTGTTGTCAGCCAGAAGATTGTCGATCCCGACGGGCAGCCTCTCAGTCGGATCCACCAACAGCACGCGCATACTTACCCGGCCTCTCCCGCCAAGCGGCGGACGTCCAGCGTTGAATATCGGAACCCCGTGCCCACCGTCGCGGGCGCGCTATCCGTCGATGGGAGAGTCGGCGTGCTAACGGCTACGCTTTAGCGCCGCGTCCGGAATGACCACGTTATCGCCCTCGCCGATCCCCCCGCGTTCGAGAATTCCGGCGTTGACCTCGAGGGCGTAGCGATACGGCGATCGCGGGGTATACGAAATCTCGCGCAGGGCTTCCATGGTGAACGTCTGCACGATCGATCCGTCCTCGCGGATGAAGGCAATGTCCAGGTCGATGATGGTGTTCCGCATCCAGAACCCGCCGGTCTGGTCGCGCTCGAACACAAAGAGCATTCCGCGTTCGTCGCCCTCCGCGCGCGGCGCCATCTCCTCTGCCGTCACGAACATCAGCCCCTTGGCGCGTTCTTCCGAGTCGTTCGCGAGCCAGGCCTTGACGGAGAGGTCCTTAATCCGGACGTCGACAATTCCGAGTGTGTCCAAATCGTTCGGCTCCTCCGGCGTGCAGCCGCCTAGAAATGCTGCCGCGATCACCGTCGTTTGAAGAAATCGTCGCATGCTTGTCATCCACCTGTTAGGGTTCCAGCGCCCGGACCAAGTCCTCGATGCAATCCATGGCGATTTGCGTCGCGGATGGTCGGTCATACTCCGATCTGCCCGCCCGAAGACTCTCTCGTACGAATGCATCATCGACGACGAAAACACTCACCAGTTGCGTCACCTGTCGTTTATGGTTGGGCCTCATCCGCAAGAGCACGCGCTCTTCCGATCGGGCATCTTCGTCTCCCGAACCCGCGCACCTCCCGCTTTCAAACTGCGCAAATACGACAATTCTCATCGACGCACGTCGAATGTGAAGCTCAAAAAACTTCGCACCGGCGTCGAATCCGAGACGATCGCGTTCATATGCGTCGTAATTCGGCGTCGTCGCAGTCACGACGCGCACGTCGATGGCGTCAGATGCCTTTGAGACCCTTGTCGCGCACATGTGGAACGCTTCGCGTAGCTGCTCCATCCGGCGTACCCATCGCTGGTACTCAAGATTGCGTTCGAGCAAGGCCGATTCGTCGACATCGCCGACGAGTTTGCGCGCCCACTGGGTTATCGCCACGTCCTCCTGAGCAGCCTTCTCGTACAGGTCGAACGTGTTGAGCGTGCGTTGCCCGATCAGTTGGACGAGCGGGTTGAAATCGCCGTCGTCGGCATGCTGGAGCGCCTCGAAATACAGGCACCGCTCTTCGGCGTGAATCGACGCGCAAGTAAGCCCGCGTTGATAGAACACAAGGTCCTGCCACAATCGCGCCGTTCGGCCGTTCCCGTCGCTGAACGGATGGATGGCTGCGAACGCCCAATGCGCCCAGACGCCCATCAACAGCGGGGATTCGTCGCCTTCTTGCGCCAACCGCTCCAGCATGCGGTCAACGAGCGCGGGCAACACGCCGTGATTGGGCGGTTTCCATTTCGCGCCGCCGATTTTGACCGCGTGCTCCCGGAACCGCCCGGCCCATTCGGCGTTGATGTCCCGCAGCACCATGCGGTGAACATCGAGCAGGCGTTCCCGCGTGTGGATCGACATATCGTCCGCGCCGACGTCGGACAACGCCCGAACCGCCTCGCCGAGGTTCCTGGCTTCCAGTGCCTCGCGACGTTTGGACGCGATCAAATGCCCCGTCTCCAGGATCATCTTGGTCTCGCGGAGGTCGAGCGTATTGCCTTCGACGGCGTTGCTCTTTTGCACACGTTCGGGGAGCAAGTCGTCCTGAATGCGGCGTATGACGTCCGGCGACAGCGGGCGATGTTCTTTCACGCGGCGCGCAGTCTCGTCGATGGCGCTCATCAACGCCTTCGAGACTCGATCGAGCGCGATCTGGTCCGGCAGGAACAGTTCCATGGCTTCGACCTTTGAACTTCGCCCTGGACATTGTACGTTTGAAACGGGGGGGCGTCGAGGATGAGGGGCAGACGCGACACCCTTTGTCCAGTAAACGCAGCACGTTGTGTATCAGTCGTCGCGCGGTGCGGCAAGCCGGGCTTCGATCAGCTCGCCGGCCAGCTTTGGATTCGCCTTACCGCCCGAAATCTTCATCACCTGGCCGCGCAGAAATCCCACGGCGCCTTTGGCTTTCTTCGGATTCGACACGGCGTCGCCGACAGCCTTTTCGTTGGCTGCGAACACCTGGTCCACCCACTCCCGGGTCTGGTCCGCGTCCAGAACAGCCACCAATCCCATCGCGTCCGCCAGCGCGTCGGGAGATTCCGAAGACTCCAGCATTCGCTCCGCGATTCGGTTGGCTGCCGTCGCATTGATCGTCCCCTCGTCCACCATCCGCGCCAACGCCCCCATCCGGGCCGCGGCGACGCCCAACGCGCCAATCGACACGCCGCGATCATTGGCCAGCTTCGCCCAAAAGTTCACGAACTGCTTCGACACGGTCGACGGCGGACCACCGGCTCTGACGGCGCCGTCGAACAGGTCGGCGGTCGCGCGATCCGAAACGATTGTGGCAGCGTCATCGGCGGATAACCCGCAATCCTCGATCAACCGCCGACGGCGCGGAATCGGCAACTCGGGCAGTCCCTCGCGAATTTCGGCGACGTCAGCGCGCGTCACTTCGACCTGCGTCAGATCGGGCTCGGGAAAATAGCGATAGTCGTGCGCCGCTTCCTTACCGCGCTGAAACACCGTCACCCCGCGATCATCATCCCACCCACGGTTTTCGTTCGGGCGCTCCTTGAACACGTAACCCGGATCCGCCAGCCAATCCTGAACCTGCCGCTGATACTCGAATTCGATCGCCCGACGCACCGAGCGAAAACTATTCAGATTCTTCACCTCCGAGATCGGCGTCCGATACTCGCGCCCATCCGCCTCGATGGCTACGTTGATGTTCGGCTCGAAACGCATCTGGCCCATCTGCATGTTCGCGTGCGAGACACCCAGATACGTCACCAGTCGGTGCAACTCCGTGCAAAAAACATGGGCGTCCTCAGCCGACGAAATGTCCGGCTCGGTCACGATCTCCAGCAACGGCGTGCCGGCGCGATTAAGATCGACCAGGCTGCAACCGGGCGTGTCGTGTAGGGTCTTGCCCGCGTCCTCCTCCAGGTGTGCCCGGATGATCCTCGCCGACACGGTCTCGTCGCCATGCGGAACCTCGAACCGGCCACCGTGCGCCAGGGGAACGTCGTATTGGCTTATCTGGTAGTTTTTCGGCAGGTCGGGGTAGTAGTAGCTCTTGCGGTCCCACTTGGTGACGGGTGCGATGTCGCAGCCCATCGCCAACCCGGTCAACATCGACAACTCGAACGCGCGACGGTTCAGGACGGGCAGCGCCCCGGGCAGGCCCAAGCACACGGGACAGGTCCGGCTATTCGGCGCGGCACCGAACTCCACCGCGCACCCGCAGAAAAGCTTGCTCCGCGTTGCGAGCTGCACGTGGATCTCGAAACCCACGATGAGCCTGTGCGTAATGTCCGATTCCTTCATCACCGATCCACGCCGTCGCGTTCCGAGAATGGTTGCTCTGTGATATCGAGCGACAGATCGTAACCCGTTCGGCGCAACCCGTCGACCGGATCGCGCGGCGTCACGTCCACACGGGTGCATCCCATTTTGGGTGGCGATTCAGGCGTCGCACATGCATCGAGGCGTGGTCGGGCTCGGAATGACAAGGGGGAATCGCCACTCAAAACGGATGCATCCCCTCCACCCTGGCCAACCACCTCCCGACCTGATAAAGGAATGCAGCGCGAGACGGCGACGCTCCGCGCGACCTCCGGGACAAGCACACGGACCCGAACATGCCTTTCCTCTTACTCGCCGCATTCCTCTCGGGCGTCGCCGCACTCAACTACGAGCTCCTCTGGATGCGCGAACTCACGCTGGTCCTCGGCAGCACGCAAGCCGCGATCAGTGTCGTTCTTTCCGTCTACTTCCTTGGCCTCGCCCTCGGTAACGAAATAGCCGGACGAGCCGCTTCCCGCGTCAAGCGCCCCATGGCTGCCTACGTCGTCGCGGAACTCGTCATCGCCGTTTGGGCGCTGCTATTCCACACGCTGCTCGACGGTGTCGGCGGGCTTTACGCCCAATGGTATCAATCACTAACCGCCGGTTCTCCGGTCAGCCACCTGCTCCGCGCGGCCGGCGCCGCAGCCACCATGTTGATCCCAACGACGTGCATGGGCGCGACGCTGCCGCTGCTAGCCCACTTCGGCGCGCGCGACGTCGAAGGCGCCTCCAAATGGTCCGCCCGGCTATACGGCGCCAATACGCTCGGCGCCATGGTCGGTACGGCGCTGACGGGTTTCTTCCTTATCGAGCGATTCGGTGTCTCGTTTTCCCTGCGCGGAACGTGTCTGATCAACTTCGCTTGCGCCGCTTGCGTGCTGCCCTGGTTGAAGCGCGCGCGCCTCGATGCTTCCGATGCGGATCGGG
>JAJDDS010000405.1 GCA_029260195.1 Phycisphaerae bacterium | reverse complement strand
ATCCGCCGGGCCGTTGAGCACCAACGAACTAATTGATGTGGAGACGACCAAGCGATAGCACTGCAACTCGGCGGAGTTCGGCGGCGTGTTCGGCTCGGGAGGTTCGCGGCCAATGATCCGGGACCCGGGCCGGTTGACGCGTCCAGGAACTTGAGGCCCAATGTTGCAGCTACCAGTGCAGCCCGCGCCGTCGCCGTGCGGAAAATTCAACAGCGACGGCGGAATCGCGACCGCAAGCGGATCGCCGTTCGCATCGAACTGCCGGCGATCGGTGGCGAACACCGCCAGGTGGTAGACGCCGCTTGACGACGGATTCTGACAATTTGATGGATTGTTGCTTCCGCAAACATTCACGCCCAGTTGCGGCCGCGTTTGATCGAGCTCATCGCCTTCCTGCGGAACTTGGTCGCCCGTCGCGATCAGGTTGCCGCTCGAGTCGTAGACCGCCAACACGAGATCGAAAACCGACTGATACCCTTGCCCCGAAACGTCTTTCACTTCCGCCGTGAAACTACGGGCGTTTTGCGTAAACGGAAGCGGGCTGCCATCGAGCTCGATGCGGTAGATGTCCACGTCCTGACCAAGTTCCCCGAACGCGCCGTCGCCGAACGCACCATAGATGACCGTATTCGCGACCGGACCCTGCGCGAAAGCCCACGCCAACGAATCGTCCGGCTCGTGCTTCGTCTCGTAGCACGTATTCGGCGGACCTCCTGAATCGAAGACGCACGTCGGATCGGTAACCGCGACGGTCAGACTGTATCCGCCCGCGTCCGCCGGATCGAGTGGAATGATGGACGTCGGATCCTGTGGATCATAATTCGCATTCGCCTGACTGCTGACCGCGATGAACATCGTGGTCTGGTTCGGCGGCACTGCCGCGGTTATGAACGCGTCCAGGCTGAAACGATAATAGTCGTCGCACGCCCCCCTATCGATCGCGCCACCGTCGGCGGAGAAGAGCCGGACAAACGGATCCCACAGCGGCCCGTCGACCGGGCTCGTCTCACCCGCGACCATCGCCGAAACTACATGGCCCTCCGTCAGCCCATGAAGGACGTAGATATCCACGTCTTGCAACGGTGTGACCGGCGGAAAACACTCCGGAAGGCTCGCGTCCGCCGCGCACGCGACGAAGACGCCGTAGTCATCCAGATCGACGTCCTGATCCTGGTCCCGGTCAGCGAGGTCGCATCCAAGCGCGACGTCGGGGCCGAAACACGCTTGAAAGCAACCGAAATCCAGCACGCCCACATCGCCGCTGGCATCGCAATCAAAGAAACCGACCGGGTCCGGCGGACCGGCGTTACCCAGAAACGCATCCGTCGTCCACAGTCCGCTCGTGCAGGGCGACGGCGCGTTGAGTATGATTTCGTCAGCGGTCGCCAACTCGTCGTTGCCGCCCTCGTCCTCGTCCGGACCGGTGTAGAGCGTCAGCGCGATACCGAAGTGTGGCAGGTCCAGCGCGCAAGAATTACCACCAACGCAGGGGACCACCGAGAAGTCCGCACATACCGCTGGGTCGGGCTCTCCTTCACAGTCCGTCCCGCCGCAAGTCGCCCCAAAGCCAAATACCGCGGCGCAATCCTCATTGCTGCTGCATGGAACCGCCCCGCAAGGATCCCAACCCGGATTCGAACAAATGATCGAGTGCTCGGATGAGCTACAGTTTTGAGGATTCCCATCGGAATACAACCCGATCATATGCAGCCCATCCTCGTTCCCCGAACCACCGCCGGCGAGCAGTGGGCCGGCCTTCGGATTGCCGCCGTTGCAGATGCTCGGTTCGGCGCTTAACCGAACATCTACGCCGATCTGGCCTGATGGCAGGGCGAACCCCCGGCGCCCGTTGTTCGTCCCTATCGCCTGACCCCCTTCACCGTTCAGCGGTTCCTCGGTCGGCTCACCCGTCAGCGGGTCGGTCGACAAACCGGTCAGCGTGTAGGTCTGAGCATTGTAGTCGACACTGACGCGAATAACGCCCGGATCACCGGTGTTCGGATCATCCCACGGCGGAATCGGATCGAGCACGGGCGCACCGATCGTCCGGAAAAGCGCCTCGACCATCGCGTTACCAAGCAACTGCGAGTTGGTTCCATCATAGAACTGCACGGTCATCGGCTGCGGGACTGCGGAGCCGTTGAGCACCAGAAGGTCGAAGCCACGCACGTTCCCCCCGATCGTTACGAACCAGTCGCGAACGGACATCGCGTTCGGCGGCTGACCGCCCAGCGCTACCGAATGAACATTCAGCGTGCAAATCGACATGTTGTCGTAGAGCCTGGGCCGACCCGGGTTGCCGATCAGAACCACCGGAGCGGGCCCGCCGACCAGCAGACTATCAGCCGGGGGATCCTGCTCGGCGGTGACCGACGACGACCACAATACGCCGACCAGCGCCGGCAGGAAAATCCAGAACATTCGCGAGACAACCATTTTGCGCTCCATTCGCACCTCCTGAACGTATGATAATCGATCATCGCCGGAATCAAGTAGACAAAACGGAAATCACCGACCAAGCCGATTTCACCACCGGCCGGACCGCAGAAACCAGGGGGATTGCCACAATTGAAGCGTGGATGGCGACCCAGCGGGCAGGTCATTCAGGGGTGCTTCACGCCCCGCCCAACGCCCGAGATTGCGGCGTCAGCCCTGCCCCAACGTCTGATTGAGCAGAGCCATCAGCTACTCGTTATTCGCCATTCGACCGTCGACTTCAACGCACGCTGACCCGGTCCACCAGTATCCCGGTCGGCATCTCGAGCGCCCGGACCTGATCCAACGTCATGTCCCAATGTTGCACGACCGGACCGTTGCGGTCCGTCGTCACCATCGTTTCGGAATCGAGGAAATCGAGCCCGCCCAGTCGCGGACCGGGGATCAAAAACTCATTCGTCAGCGGATCGTCCACGACACCCACAAACGCAAAGTCAGCCTCCGTACCGTCCGGAGCCAACGTGGCTGAGAGCACGCACACACCGACGTTGCCGCCATCGAAAGAGCAGCCGACGTAGATGCCGGCGCCATCCGTTCCGAGATCGCCGTCCACATCGTCGAACTCCGTCTGCTCCGGATCGGTCCCGCTGAGCGTCGCCAGATCAACCGAAATCCCCCCGTTGCCCGCAGCCGGTGCGGCATCCTTGTCCCAAAAACGAATCCGGTTGCTCGTCGTATCCAGCACCCACAAGTACCCATCCATCTCGACCATTCCCGTCAGAACCGCCGCCGTCGGATTGTCCAGCGCGATCTCGCCGCCAGACTGGACGAATCCACCATCGCCCGGGCTCAGGTCCGGATTCACCGACCACAACCGATGATCGATCTCCGAACACGGCAGCCCGCTCGGTACGCACCGCTCGACGGCCACGAACAGCGTCCCATCGTCGTACGCGATCACCGGGTTCGCGGAAATCCCCAACGGACAGCCATCAGGATTCGATTGACAGTCCGGGCCGGGACCGCGGCAGGTGAAGAAGAACGGCGCACCGTCCAGCACCGCGATCGTCTGGCCGGTGGATGGATCGATCTCCAGAACCGGAGGAAACCGGTCACAGTTGCTCTGAGTCGGACTGCTGACGAACGGCTCGGTGTGCAGATCGTCGATCCCGCGATGCACTACCGCGAACATGCGCTTGGCTGGGTCAACCAATTCGATCGGGTCCATCACCGAAATCGCAATGACATAAGGCCGGGCCTGCGACACGTTCGTCTGAAAACTCCGCGACAATGTCATACCCGGAAGCAACGGATCAAATGGCAAGTTCTCGGAAGCGTCGAGATTGCCCGTGTCGATGCCGACCATGGCGTACGCCAGCCCATCGCCATCGTCCGGCACGCGCCCCACGACGGTGGCTGCGATTTCGTCGGACGTGTGATCCGCGGTGAATATGTTCGGATCGAAGCGCTCGAGCGAGTAATCGTGCAACGCGAACGTGCAGCCGTCACTCTGATACCAGGCAAGGTACGAACGCACGCGGTTGTCGTCGTTGCCGGGCGGCTGCGTCGCGTCGGCCACGTTGAGAGACACGAGTTGTCCCGGTTCGACGCCCGCGATCAGGTAGAAGTCAACGTCGCCCTGCTGCCCGCCGTATCGCCCGTTGCCCAAAATTCGGACGGCGAACGAGTCACTTGCCAGACGATCTGACGGCGTCAACGATATCGCGGCGTCCGGAATCGAGTCGTTACCGTCCGACCCGACTGACTCGTCCACATCCGTGCCCGTCAAAACCAACACGTTGGGGCTCGTGGAGACGACGATTCTGTAGCACTGCAACTCCGCGCTGTTGGGCGGAACGTTCGGATCGGGTGGGTCGCGGCCGATGATCGGCGGGCCGGGTCGATTCACACGCCCCGGAACCAGCGGCCGAATGTCGCACGCGTTCGTGCAGCCCACGCCGTCGCCGTGCGGGAAGTTCAGAATCGTCGGTGGAGTCGCCACCGTGAGCGGATCCCCGTCCCCGTCGAACGCTTGGCGATCCGTCGCAAAGACGGCGAGGTAGTAGAGGCCGGGCTCCGACGACGGATTCTGGCAGCCGGTGGGGTTGTCGCTGCCGCAGACATTGACGCCCAATTGGGGACGGGTCTGATCCAGGCTCCCTCCGCGCATG
>JAJDDS010000404.1 GCA_029260195.1 Phycisphaerae bacterium | reverse complement strand
AACTGATCTCCAAGCTGCCGACCGTCATCATCACGTGCGGATCCGCCACGGCGTCGCCGCTGATGACCAGTGTGTCCAGCGTGATCGGATCCTGCGGCACGTCCGGCGCAGGGACCGGCGTCACCGCCGACGTATCGGCGTTCCCACAATTGTCGATGGCCAGATCGCCCCAGGTCTGACTCGATGATTTGGTGAAAACCGTTCCCGCGCCACCCCACTCATTGCCTTCCCCTCCGCAGGCCGTTCTCGTCCCCGTGAACGCATCGGCGTCGTAGTGAATCGCGATCCTGCCCCCCGCGCCACCGCCCGCCGGATTTAACGTGAGTGGTCCGCGGGCCCCACCGTCCGCCCTAATATCTCCTGAGCCTGCCAATGTGCCCACGTCCAGGTTGATGCTGCCGCCGGAGCCGCCACCGCCTCGGCCGGTCGCTGGCGTCTCGGCGTCGGCAATCAAGCTGCCCTCGACGGTGAGAGTTCCGGCTACGGTAAGACGAAGAGAACCACCTCCCTTGCCGCCCGGCGAGGGTCCGAAGTCCCATCCTTCTCCACCACCGCTGCCCAGATGAGTCGGTTGCGTCATCGAACCGTAGGCTTCGCCGCCAATGACTCCGACTGCGAAGCTATTTCCGCCAACCCCTCCGTGACCCGCACCAGCGCCACCACTGTTAGTAGAGCTTCCACCCGCGCCGGGACCGCCCGCAGGACCGTAACCCTTCTCGGATACGTCGATGCTGCTCGTTACGTCGACGGTCACGTCTTGAGCGATCGTCAGGTCCATCGCGAGCTTCTCGCCACCGGGAGCGACCGAGTGCGTGACCGTGCCAGCGTTGATGACGGTCAGGCTGTTGAACGAATGCTCGCAGTCCACGGTCAACTCGGCGCCGTCGACAACGATGTCCTCCCCTTCGTACATCATGTTGTCGCAGGCGATCTGCGTGTCACTCGTGAAGATGATCTCGCCTGCGGGAGCTGTACCGATCAGCAGCGCGACAGTAGCGAGGAACGCGAGGAGCGTTTCATTCACGACGGAATTGGACTTCAGCAGATCGAACATCCTCTCGATCCTCCACAAATCGATCCTCCACAAACGACGAGACGCACTTGCCGGTTATGGCGTCCCGTGACTCGCGTCGTTGCGTGCCATGTTGTTAAGCATCCCGGTTCGTGCTCAAGCCAGCTGGCGAGCGATCGCACCGGACACGTGATAGAGCGATGACCCGTGCGATAACCCATATCATAAGAGGGAGGCCTGCTTGACACCGCCCAGCGCGTGCTTGTGACCGAGGTAGAATCCTGGCCGTTGAACGTGCGTTGATCCGCGAAGGTGACAGACAACGGCCGCTCGGCAACCGTGCGGGCGCCGACGTGATGAGAGGGAGGCTATATGTCGCAAATGCATAAGTCCGCATCCCCGACTCTCCAACAGTGACGCAAGTATACCCGCCTCGCCGTGACAACACCAGCGGAGAATCAACCTTGAGAAACCCGAACCTCCGCACCTCTCTCGCCTCCGCCACTCGCAAGAGGCGAAACGGCACGATGAGCATCCCCTTCGCACCAATACAATGGACGAGGGACGTTGTTCCAGCGTCGGACGGCCGTTCCGTCGGGCGGCGGTGACGCGTCGCGCCACAAGCGTCCTGCCGACATCTTGTTTGTGGCATGCCCTCGCTTCGGGCGTCGCCTTTCGTGGACGTCTATCGGCGTGACAGATGCTCCTGATCGAGTTGGTCGCTTCGTGTAAGCGTACTCCAGGCCGCCCTGCTTGATGGTTGAAAGCTTTGTTCCGCCACCCGGTCGGCGAACGGTTCAGTGGCCTTCGTAAGGATGTACGTCGAGCCTCCGTCACGAACGGCTCCTGGCTGAACGCTACCCGATTCTCGGTGGATCCAGCGGTACACGACGTTGCTGTAGACCCATCGTTTGGAGCGATGCGAAACATGCGACGCGGCGCATCTCGAACTGCAATCAGCAAGAACCGTCTTGGGCCGATCGAGGGAGCGGTCCGCAGGATGCGCCGTTGACACCCAGCCGTACGCGGTCGTTCAGCGACGCAAGCCGGGCTTGATCGGTTCCTTACCGTCAAGACGGAGTGCTGACCATCTTCGACCGTTTGCGCAACATTGACTATCGGTTACACTTCCCGGCTGGGTCAGTCGTCCGTGGTTGCAACGGACCCGATACAGGGTCAGGAGGTGCAACATGGCGACTGTAAAAGTCAGCGTATGCAGGAAATACCATGGATCGATTCCCATCGACAAGTCGGGCGACCCGTTGCCCAAGAACGAGTGGCCGCGGAAGCGACCGTTCAGCTGGGCAGTACGGTGGTTCGGCTCGGATGGGAAGCGGTTCAGCAAGAGCTTCAAGAGCAGAAGGGAGGCAGACGAATACGCGGAAGCACGACAAGCGGCCGTGCGTGCAGGAAAGGGCGACCGTACCCGAGCGGTCACGCTCGCGGAGTTTGCCAAGATGTATCTCGGTATTCGCGGTGACCTTGCGTCGTCGACCCAGATCGAGCAGGAGCGTACGTTGCGGTTTCTGAGCGAATTCCTCGGCGACAGAAAGACCGTGAACAAGGTCACGCCGCTCGACGCTCGGCGCTTCATCGCGTGGTATCGCGAGCGGGAGCATCGAGGCCGCGCGCCTGCACCGGCGACGTTGAACAAGGTCGTGCGAGAGTGCAAGCGGATCTTCCGTGAAGCGGTCACGATCTCGTTGATCCGTGAGAACCCGTTCTGCGAGTTGCGTCAGGAAAAGGTCGCGCAACGCCCGTGGCATTACGTGAGCCCGTCAGAATACCGAGCGCTGATTGCCGTATCGCCGTCGATTCGTTGGCAAGGCATGATCACGCTTGGCTACCTTTGTGGGCTGCGGCTTGGCGAAGTGCTCAACCTCACCTGGCCGGACGTGGATTTTGAGCGTAGTGAGGTTTGCGTTGTTCGCAAGACCGCGTCGAAACAGCGAGCGGCCTGGACGCCTAAGGACAAGGACATGCGGATCGTGCCTTTGCCCAGCTTGGCCGAGAACGTGCTTGCGGGATTGCAGCTCGGGGCCGCCGATGGACAGGAGTATCTGTTCGTCAACGGCAAAGGACCCGCGGTAGGTGATCGCGTGAAGAGGAGTAACGTCTGGCGCGACTTCCAGGTGATACGCCGAAAGGCCGGCATCGCAAAGTGCTCGTTCCACGACCTTCGGACGAGCTACTGTACGAATCTCGCGAATGCCGTTCCGTTGCACGTCGTGCAGGAGCTGGCCGGACACGCGGACATTCGCACAACCCGCAAGCACTACCTCAGAGTGCGCGATGAGCAGATTGAGTCAGCCCGTCGCGCGCTTGATGAGGTGATGCAATCGTGAACTCCGTACAAACTGACGCAATTCGTGACCCACTCGGTCGAAAGGCGCGTCAGCTTGCGTGTTTTCGGACGTGCAGAGTCCTAGGCACAGAGTGTCAAGTCCGTGTCATTAAACGACTTGCGATTCCTGCTTGGCCAGTGGCCCAGGACCACGACTCTCAGCTCACGCAGCCGCGTAAGCGGAAACGTAAGCCGCGGCGAGGCAAGGGTTAACAGATGGTTCCACAAGGGGTTACGCACTGAGTTCGCACTGGATCCCAGACTGGTTTCGGACTGTTTTCAGGGTGGTCTGGACACAACTCCGACACAACTCTCGGCTGGAATGCCTGGTCCGTTCCACGTGAGATCAGCAGGCCCGCAGGAGCCGGAACAACAGCTCTGCCGATGCCGCAGAAACGGGGGGGGCGGTCAGCGGGGCGGTTCTGATGCGAACGTGCGGCTCCGGGAAAATCGCCCGTCGCCCTGCATGCCCACGCATGCGCGGGCTTACCACCCCAAAAGCACGCGGGCGCTTCCGCGCGCGCCGCGGTTCGTCCCAGCCGAGACGTGGGGCTGACGATTCCGTGACGGCTCAGTCACCGCACGACGCGATTAGGTCGTAGCCCGTGCCCACGCACTTGAGCTCCCCGTCGAGATGGGTAATGGTGCCGATGAACGGGGCGTTGGCTCGCGTGTCGCTGAGTCTGGGACAGAGTTCTGCGACCGCTTTCTCGGGAGAATCGTAGGCGGCAGTGATCGGATTGAATATCGCGGCGATCGAACAGTCCAGACCGCCGCCGCCAAGCGAGCACAGGTCGATGCCCGCGTCCACATCGGCTTCTCGGCGAACCTCGAGTTGTCCGTCGCAGATCTGCGGAACATCGTACACCCGGTAGGTGTCCTGTACCGGCGGAACCGCGAAGATCGAGTAGTTCTGAAACCCCGTTGTGGGAAAGCCGTTCTGATCCTTCACATCGACCTGCAGAAGTTGCACCGTGCCCGCCAACAAATCCGGTTCGGGAACCTTGATGTCCACCTCGCGATCAGACGTCGTAAGCATGGTCGTCTGGCCTGGCGACCAGTTGATCGTGACCGAGAACGGACCGCTCCCGCCCTCCCAGCTTGCGGTGATGCTCTCGCCCGGCGTGACGCGCTCGGGTCTCGTTTCGTCCGCTCCCGACCCCGGTGGGGTCAGCGTGACCTTGCTGACAGACGGGAAATCCGAGCCTTCGCGATCCCGCGGCAGCCTGATGGTCAGATTCGCAGCCCCAGCGCGCCGCATCTCTTCGGTGACCGAAAAAGCCGCCGTGAAATCCACATAGTCCGGGTGACTAACGCGCAGGGAGAATTCACCGCCGTCAAACAACTCACTTGTCACGCTGAGTGAAAAAGACCCCGTCGAGAGACTGAGAGTCGTCTCCTCCCGCCCATCGATCGTCACCGTCACTTCCGCCCTCGCAACCGGCGTGCCCGTTTCCGCGTCCAGTATCAACCCGGTGATCTCGGCTGCCAGTCGCCGATTCTTCAGCTCACAACTGAGCCGCCGCACCGCGTCGACGATCATCGGCCGTGTAAAGCGATTGCTAAGGTAGCTTTCATTGAACGCATGTCGCTCGACGGCACTCAACGACAGGTCCGTCGTAACCGAGTTCGATTCCCACGTCCCGGGGGCGAGCAGGTCCATGGCCTCTCCGGCGATCAGAACCGGGACCGTGTGGCCGCTGGAAGTCGCGAATCTACTCGTCGGCGATCCTACGGAGATCACACCGATCGAATCGATCGGCGCCGGAAAGCCCCCGTCCGCCTCGGTCAGGTCGGCCAGCGCCTCGCGAGCCATGAAATTGCCCTGAGAATGCGCAACCACGACAACCGTCCTGCCTAGCTCAATGTGGTGCACAATGCGGTCGCGAAGACGCGCCGAGTCCAGCGGGTCCGGGATGACGCTCACCCACTGATTGGCGAATTGAAGGCCTGCCTGCCCCACGTCCAGCGCGACACCGCCAACGTTGCGGCAGGCGTTCGAAACCGGGGTGTGCTTGTCCAGAAAGAACGGGCACACCCAGCCACCGAATATCGATCGCTCCCTGTCCTTGCCGCTCACATTGTAATAGCCCTCGATGAGCAGCGGCTTGGGATTGCCCACAAGGACCTTCCGAAGGGCCTCCAAGCTGGCCGAAAACTCCGGATACGAGTTGTTAACTCCGTTCACGAAAATGACCGTCGTCGGCGTGCTCGGGTCGCACGGAACCTGCTGGGCAATCAGAGTGAACAGGTCCAAGCCCGTGGTCGCGCGTGCCTCGCCGGGCGTTTCTCCCGCCTGCACAACCCGGCTGTTCAATGCCAGACTCTGTTCGATCAGGCGAGAAAAATCCGCCTCGGTCTGGATCTTGCCGAGCGTTTCGGCCAACGCGGCGTCAAGGGCGTCCTCAACGTCACCGTTGCTCGCAAACACCCCGGACATGGAGGCGTCCAGATCGTCGGCGCCGTCTGCCGCAGAGGTGCTCAGAAAACGACTCATCGAATGATTCAGCGATGCGGATGCCTCCTCCACTGTCGGCACGCCCGCGTCCGATTCCGAAAAGAGTGAACCCAAGTCTGTCAGGTCGTCAAGATCGAACGACAGATTGCACGCAGTCATAATCGCCGCCGCGCAGCACAAACCCGCACGGATGCTTGTCGTCAATGTGGACGCGTTCGATGAGGTTCGCACGGCAAGGTTCCTTTCGCTGTGAGGCGATATGAGGCAACGACGGAATAACCGGTAACTGCGCATCGGTTTCTCCACCCGCCGGGATGAAATAGGAAAACAAAGCCGATAACCACGCCGCGCGCGCACCACGCACGCCTCCAACGCCGCACCGGCAGACCCGCCGATCCGGTGTTCGCAGCGCGTCGTCGCGACCGTGGAAGACGCGCCGGTGCGTCGGGCGCGAAGTCCGTCGCGTCACGGCCCTGCGGCAAGCGTCTACTCACTGCGGTCCGGACCCGCAAGGCCAACGTCGTGGTGATGCTCAAGCTCGATCGCATGATCCGCAACGCCGGCGACCGCCCGATGACCGATGGGCTCCGTGTGCATCGCGTCATGCGTTTCGGACTACGGAGTCGATGCCGACTGGGGCGCTGTTGTGGTATCCGACGACAGTTTGGCGCGCCACTCGGCGGCCTTGATGTCGTAACTGGCGTCTGGTTCGGCCTCGTGCCAAGCGTCATAAAACTTGACGACTCGCTCAAGAGCTTGGCCCAATCGCATATCGCGGTATTGTTGAGGTATAGCCTGCGGGTCCTTTCTCAGACCGACATGGCCATCCAGCAGCAGTGGTTCAGCCTCCTGGAACTTGCCCTGTCCGCCTAGATTCGCCCCCAAAATACTCATCGTGTTGAAAACCAACCAGTGATCCTGGGGGAGCAGGCCGCGTCGGATTGTCAGCGATTCGCGAAGCAGGGGGATGGCGTCGGCGTGTTTGCCCTGTTCGCCCAGCGCAAGTCCGACGCAACAGAGGCTGTCGGCGAGGGTATGCCGCACGGCGCTGTCACCCGTCTCCGATTCGGCCAACTTCCTGCGGATGGCGAGCGCTTCGCGAAACGCCGCCTCGGCGCGCGCTGGCTGTTCGGAGTCTTCTAGCACCCAGCCCAATTCGCTCAGCGCCTCGGCCACGCGTTGATGCTGGTCACCGTACGCTTCACGCATGGTGGCCAAGAGCTCGCGCGCAATCTCCTCTGCTTCTGAGTACTTTCGCTGCTGCGCGAGCACGTGGACCAGCCACAGGCAGTTGTACCGAACGACGCTGGGCGAGCCCACCACGGATTGCTCCGTCACGGTCAGCCTTCGCAAGAGCAGTTCGGACTCCTCGAACTTGTTTCGGCGGGCGAGAGATCGTGCGAGCACCCAGGTACTCTCCCACACGTGAGACGCCTCCTCTCCGGCCAGATCACGGCCAAGCCCCAGAGCCTCGCGGGCAAGTCGCTCAGCGCCAAGATAGTCTTCGCGCTTCTCCAAGACTCTCGCAAGACCATTGAGTGCGTGAACGAGTGCCATGCTCTGGTCCCCGTTCACCTCGCGGGCAACAACCACAGCCTCGCGTACGAGGGGCTCGACGGCGTCCGGATCGTTATGTTGACGCAAGTACCAAGAGCTGGCATCGCACAACCAGATGGCGACATTTGCGCGCAACAGAGGGCGCTCCAGGAAAGGCGTGTAGTGCCCACGGACAAGCTCCCGGGCTGCCGTGTGCTCACCCGCCGCCCAGAGATCGCTGAGTTCCTTAGCGAGTTCAAGCTGCCAGTGCCAAACGCGCGCCTCAACGTCCTCGTTTCGTCCCTCCCCCCAAAGCTTCTCGATATCGCCGATCATGTCCGCCGTTTTGTCCGGAAACTCCTCCGGGTCGAACTGGCTAATGAGCACCGGGATGCCCCACCGCATCATCATGCTGAAGCTCTCCAGCGTCCCCCCGGCGCTCCACAGAGCCTGCGTCTCCACCCACTTGGTCATCATCGTATCTTCGTGGTCTTCACCCAGGAGCTTTTGACGGATGGCCAACGCCTGCCGAATCTGAGTGATTGCCACTTCTCGCTCCTCGTACGTCGATGCGTTCATCGCGGAGCTTGCGAGACTGGTGAGAATGTCAGCGGCTTCGAGGCTGTCATTGCCGTAGAGGTCGCGGCAAAGTTCGAGTGAGACCTTCAGAAGCTCGTCGGCGCGTTTTCGGAGTCCGATGGCGGCGTACGTACGGCCGATCGTCATCATGATTGCGGCTCGAATCTCCGGTTCATCAGTCAACTCGTCGTCGATCGTAGCAGCTGCTTCGTCCAATACCTCGCGGACTGTTAAGGCAGCACCCCTGGCCTGATCGGGATCCACGGAGGACAACATCTCCTGGAGAAACTCCCGGATCTTCTTCGCTTTGGCTGCCTCCTGTTTGGCTCGCAGCGCTTCCGCCTCCGCCCGCTTGGCATTGGCCTCAGCCAACTGGCGTTGCTTCTCCTCGTCCTTTCGAGCGATGTTCGCAGTCTCTGCTGCACCTTCCGCGGCCACACGCTGCTCCTCCTCTTTCGCGCGGGCGTCCTCGGCGTCGTGTTTGGCGTATCGGGTTTCAACGAGTGCCTGTTCCGCACGCGCCCATAGAGTGGCCGTTGCGATCAGGCTGCCCGTCAGAAGCAGTAGAAACGCCGCCACAGCCGAGAAAGCGTTGCGATGCTTTCGAATCATCTTTCTGGCCCGGTACGACACATTCGGCGGTCCCGCGCTGACCGGCTCCAGATCCAAGTGTCTCCGGAGATCCGCCGCCAGTTCCGATACCGAGGCGTAGCGCCGGGCCGGGTCCTTGTCGATGGCCTTCATGGTAATCCAGTCTAAATCACCCTGAAGTTCACGGCGCATGGCTTTGGTGTCGAGGCGACGTTGATCCGAGATCGACGAGCCAGCGTCCGGCTGAAATGAACTGAACCTTGTGCTCGGACTCGGCGGCTCCACCTCGCGGATGATCCGTAGGATCTCTGCATGCCCGGCCGCGCGAAGCTCCGCGGGTTGGAAGGGAAGCTCGCTGACAAGCAGCTCGTAAAGCAGCACGCCGAGTGAGTAGACATCCGTCCGCGTATCTACATCCAGCGGTGACATCTCCGCTTGCTCAGGACTCATGTACGCCGGTGTGCCGATCATGACTCCGTGCTCGGTGTACAGTGTCTGCTCGGTGAGCCGCTGGTCCGTCGCCTTGGCCACGCCGAAGTCGATTACCTTCGGAACCGGTTGGCCATCTCGACGCATGACCAGTACGTTCGACGGTTTGATGTCGCGGTGAATGATCCCCTTCTGGTGTGCGTGCTGAATAGCCCCGCAGACCTGCGTAAACAGCTCGAGCCGTTCCGGCATGGTCAGTCGTTGCGTGTCGCAGAACTTGGTGATGGACACGCCCGGAACATATTCCATCGCGAAGTATGGACGACCGTGCTCCGTCGCCCCGGCATCGTAGACGGCCGCCACGTTGGGGTGATTCATCATGGCCAATGCCTGACGCTCGCTCTCGAAGCGGGCGACGACCGCCTTGGTGTCCATGCCCAGCTTGACCAGCTTGACAGCCACCCTACGCCGGACCGGCTCGGTTTGCTCGGCGAGATAGACCACCCCCATCCCGCCCTCGCCGATCTGCTCGCGAATCCTGTACTGTCCGATTCGGCTTGGCGCATCCGGGGCGTCACGCGGTGACTGACCTCCACCTGCTGAGACAGTCGGGAGCGCTGCGTGTTGCTTGGAGTTCCTGTCGGTTGATTCGTGCTTGTCGACCATCATTCAACTTTCTCTTGGACACCAAGCGCATCGCGACCGGTGCGGAACAGCGCCGCCGTTGCACCGTCCACCCAAGTCTGATCCAGTGCCCAGCTGAAACCCGTTTTGAGGGTGTCATCGGCCAGGTCGGTGATACAACGATGGCGGCGCACAAGGGCGACAGCGATACAGGCATAGTACAGCAGGGTGGAGATCTCGGTGGGAAG
>JAJDDS010000403.1 GCA_029260195.1 Phycisphaerae bacterium | reverse complement strand
ACCGTCTCGTTGACACACTCCACGCCGTCGCCAACTGCGTTGCAGGTCAAGGTTCCGTTCTCACAAAGGTCGCTGTCAGCACCGTCGCACACAGCACCGAGCGTCGGGAAGGTCTCGTCCGTCTGACCATCGCAATCGTCGTCGGCTCCGTTGCATGTCTCGGCGATGTCCGTCACCGTCTCGTTGACACACTCGACGCCGTCACCGGCGGCATTGCAGGTCAAGGTCCCGTTCTCGCAAAGATCGCTGTCGGCACTATCGCACGTATCACCGACTGTGGGAAATCCCTCGTCTGTCTGGCCATCGCAGTCGTCGTCGGCTCCGTTGCAGGTCTCGGGCGCGCCGGGGAAGATGTTCGGATTGGTATCGTCACAGTCGGTCTCTGGCCCCATCGCACATCCGGTGTTGCCGTTGTCCCCGTCGCCGTAGCCGTCCTCGTCGGCGTCCGTGCAGACGTCGTCCGAGTCGCACACGCCGTCACCGTCGGAATCGTCCGGGTTGTCGGCTGGACACGGGTCACAGTCATCCGGAACTCCGTCGCCGTCGCCGTCAATGTTGTCATCGCTTCCCGGACACACATCGCAGCCGTCCGGCACGCCGTCACCGTCGTCGTCAAGCGCATCGTCGAATCCCGCGCAACGGTCACAGTCGTCGATTGTCCCGTCGCCGTCGCCATCGTCCTCGCAATCATCGAGCATGGCGTCGCCATCGCAGTTGGCGGCTGGTTCAGCGAACGCGAGGTTGGTCAGGAACTCGTTGACCACGTTGAGAACGTCGGCATCCTCCAGAGGGAGCCCAATGTAGGGAGACTGCATGACAACGCGCGAGGCGAGGAGGTAGTACATCTCGCGGATGCCCGCAAGTCCCGATACCTCGTGGAAATCGTCATACGTATCGTTGCGGAAGCTATGCGTTTGGCCGCTGCCGTCTCCGGGAATGACGATCATATGATTGATCGACGGGGCATAACTCGCACCATATGAGCGTTTGACAAGAACGGTGTAGTCGCGTCCGCCGACCGTCGTGGACAGCACGGTTCCATCTACGGATCCGTCCCCCTGCGTGATGGTCGTGCCCCCGAGGAAAAACGTATCCACGTTCATTCTGCTCACGCCCAGGACGAAGAGGCCGGTGTACTTGGCGGTGAAATACCGACTGTCGGAGCCGAATGCTGAGCTTGTCTCAGCAACACCATCCGTGTACGGAATTCGGGAGGCGACATCGGTGTTCAGGTAGTTGCCACAGTAGTACATAGCGGGCCAACTGCCGTAGCCGATGTTGTTGTTGCTGGCACCGCAGAAGTTGTCGTCGCTTGAGTCGCCTCCGGTGAAGTCCCGGCGATCTGGGATAAGCGCCGAGATGGCGGCGCTGTTGGCGTCCAGCGATGCAAGCGAAGCGGCGATGTCGAGATGCTCAGCCAACTCGCAATCGTCGGGTTCGCTGTTGGCATTGCAGTCCTCGGCCTGCCCCGTGGCGAGGGCACAGACGTCGCCGGCCCCATCGCCGTCACAGTCGCTCTGATCCGGATTCGCGTGGTTGGGGCAGTTGTCCTGGAAGTCCGCAACCCCATCGCTGTCGCCATCCGTTGCCACGAACACGTCGTGCTCGACCACTTTGCCGTAAATGTCGTCGTTCTCGGTGGCCACGGTGTAGAAGTAGTACTCCCCGTCATCGGGCAGGACCACCGAAGCTGACCACTGGCCGGTGCCGACGCTGTAGGTCATCAGCGTTTTGGTCAGTTGCCGGCCGTAGGCGGTCTTCAGGCGGTGGGCTACATACATGGTGGAGACGGTGTCGTCGCCGTCGCCGCCTCCCGCGCCGCCCCCGGCGTAGTCATTGACGGCTGCGACGGACACCGCGCGAGCGTTCATATCGACTTGAAAGTCGACAATGGTGATATTGAACGCCTCGTCGGTCGGCGTGTCGTAGCGGTAATCGAGCCCGTCCTCGACGACCCAATGGGAATCGGTTCCTTGATAGAAGGACCCCCCGCTGTCGAGATCGACGCGCAGTTCGTTGGTGCCGGACAGGATCAGGAGATCCTGGTTGTCGGCCAAGTACAGCTCAGCCTCGTAGTTCCAGCAATCGTCTTCCGTGTAGAACTCGCCGCCGCGAAGATTGAGCACGACGATGGGCGAGATAATGCTCCCGGCGGTGTACCCGTAGCCGTCGGGCTCCGGGTTCGTGAGCAGCGGGTTCCAGAAATCCTGCCCGGCGGTTCCGAAATCGCCATCGAATCGATCCCCGTTATCGTAGTTGTCGTCGTCATCGCCGAAGAAGTTGATGTACAGAGTATCGTCGCAGTAGATCCACTCGAATTCGTCCATCTCCATGACCGGGCCGATGAAGTGGGCGTACTCGTTGTAGTCTTCATCATTGTACCACTCGAAACGACCGGCCAACTGCATCTCAAAGAAGTTGTAATCGTCATAGTTGTAGTTATCGAACTCCCAGACGTTGCCGAACCCGTCGATTTTAACCAGAGGGTAGAGGCTCCATTTGGCCGGGTTGCGAGCCTTGAACCACAACATCGGATCGCCGGTGAGGGAATCCAACTCGGGAAGCTCGTCGTTGAGGCTGTAGCCGTCGTAGTCATAGCAGTAGAATTGGTCCGTCAGCTCCATCCGCCACCAGGTGATCTCGGTGTCGTCGGTTTCCGCGTAGTCGGCGTAGAGTTCCTGGATCATGACGTCCGGATCGCGTGAGCAGTCCGTGCTGAAGATCACGTTGTTCCCCACGATCTTGTTGAACGAACTGCCCGAGCTGAACCGCAGATCGGGGTCGGGATCCCAGTGCGACATGCACGTCGTTGCTACTTCGAGTCGGCCGCTGTTCTCGACCGTGCCGTAGAACACCTCCGCCAACCCGCGCGGCGTACCGGTGTGACTCGGGTCACCGAGTGTCCCGATTCCGGCGTTGGGCACCATGGCGTGGAAACCGAGGATCTTGACGGCATCGTCCACCGGCGGTTCATCCATGTCGAACGAGAACCAGCTCGTGTCCGTACTGGTGATAATGAAAATATCGTACGGCGTGTAGCCCAGGTCTTCATCCAGATAGATCGTGCCCCCCGGATGCGCGGGATAGTCCACAGCGTGGACGGACACATTGATCGGGTAGTGGGACTCGATCACGTCCTCGTAGGTCTGCCCGTTGAACGTGGTCACGAAAGTGACGGTATCCCCAGCCGTGAATTCGAAGAAGTCATCCTCGACCACGGGTGTGCTGTTGACGGTCAGCGTCGCACCCGCGTCGATGGGTCCGATGGTGATACCAGTTTCGCACGAGTCGGGCACGCCATCGTTATCGCTGTCCGGTGCGCAGGCATCGCCGACACCGTCTCCGCTGCAATCAGCCTGGTCCGGGTTCGCGTCATCCGGGCAGTTGTCCTCGACGCAGCCCACGGTCCCAATACAGGAATCGCAGAAACCGTCCGCCCCGCCGGACGTGTCGTCATCCGGGCAGCAAGTGCAATCCAATAGACACTGAATGGCGCACGCCGCAGCGTTGTCCCCATCGCACTCCTCACCGGGATCGATCACGCCGTCGCCGCAGGTGCTGACCGTGCAGTCGTTGTGGCAGTCGTCCCAGTCATTCTCGTTCCCGTCGTCGCATTCCTCGCCCGTGCCCGGGTCGGTCACGCCGTCGCCGCAGCCCGCGTTGGCACAGTCGGTCCGACAAGTGGCATCGGGATCCTCGGAGTTCGCAGCCCCCTCGTCACACTCCTCGGTGACGCCGGTCGGACCGCTGGTACACGTGGCCGCGTCGTCACAGATAACACCGTCGCCGCAGGTGTTGATCGAGCAGTCGTTGTGGCAGGCGTCCGTATCGTTCCCGTTCCCGTCGTCGCAGTCCTCGGTATCGCCGGTCGGACCGCTGGTACATGTGCCCGCGTCGTCGCAGATGACACCGTCACCGCAGGTGTTCGCCGAGCAGTCATCGTGGCAGGAGTCCGTGTTGTTCGCGTTCGCATCGTCGCAGTCTTCGCCCGTGCCCGGGTCGGTCACGCCGTCGCCGCAACCCGCGTTGGCGCAGTCGGTCCGGCAACCGGCATCCGGATCCTCGGAGTTCGCAGACCCATCGTCACACTCCTCAACGCCGCCGGCGGGACCGCCGGTACACGTGCCCGGGTCGTCACAGATGACGCCGTCGCCGCACGTGAACGTACAGTCGTTATGGCAGGCGTCCGTCTCGTTCGCGTTCCCGTCGTCGCAATCTTCGCCGGGATCCGCGCTCCCGTCACCGCAATAGGGGACGATGACGTACGTGTTCATACCGTAGAGAAACTCGGTTCCGGTGGTGAGAGGGACGTAGGGGGTGTAGAGGTTGACCCGGTCTATGCTGCCGGGCGGGGCTATAAACCCGATGAACGTCCCGTTGCCAATGCTCACAGTGGTCGAGCCAAGAAGGGAATTGCTCGCGCCGAAGACCCTCACCTGCATCGAACTCGCCGATGTTGCGAAGTGGTCGACGACCCACATGGCCATCGCCGTGTGATCGGGGTTTGAGCTCAGGATATCAAAGGAATCGGTGTAATAGCCGGGTCCGACCGCCTTGTTAGAAAGGAAGGGCGGCCTCGATGCAGCCATGTCGTGCCCTATCACCTTGGTCATTCCAGGGCCATTCCAATTGGACTGGAAGGCCACGCCTGCCAGGATGTCACCCGTAGAGAAGATGCCGTCATTACAGGCTGCATGGAGCGGGTCGCACGTAGGCATGATGAAATCCTGCAGCACTGCCTCTTCAAAGGTCTCCGTCCCCTCGAGTTCCGTGTGGGCGGCAGGCAGGGCGGCGTTAAACGTAGCCTCGTTTGTGTAAAACGTAATGCCCCCCGCCGGAACGAGGGGATCCCCGAGGTCACCGGTACCCATCATAGTCCGGGGCGCGACGGGCAAGATCACGACCTCGGGATTCCATGGGGCGTTCGTAACGGACCGCGCCCCAGGATCAGGGACCACTCGTGAGTTCGAGACACTGTAAGCGTTAGACGCACCCGCGGGGTCGGGATGGATCGCCACCTCCATGGAGTAGCGGCACTCGATCACGTCCTCGAACGTCTGTCCGTTGGAGGTGGTCACAAAGCTGACCGTCTCCCCGATCGCAAAGCTGAGAACGTCGCTCTGAGTAGCCGGCGTGCCGTTGATCGTCAGGGTCGCTCGGGCATCGATCGCGCCGATCGTAATGTCGCACTGGTCTCCGCCGCGGGCGACAGTGACCACGCTCAGGAGTACTGCCAGGCACGCCGACGCACTCGATACAGCTCTTCGGATTTGCATTGTATTACCTCTCACCACACGGCTGCCTCGGGCATGACGCTGCCGCGTTAGAAACCCACTCCGCCCACACCCCATCCTACGGAAACGGCATGCCCGCTACAACCCAAATCCAGTGAATTCCATCAACCGTTAAGCTGGGAAACCTGTGGGGACGGGAGCTGCCCGCATCGAGCGGCACGACATGGCGGAAAGCGCGGTGGAACACACGACGCCGCCGAGACTCCCGTCTCGGTCTGACTAGTCTGCCGATGCTCGCACCTATCGGTCCTCAGATCACCGTCCGGGCCGAGATGGGCGGCTCGGCCGTCGGACGCACGGTCGCGTTGATGAGAGCGACCGTGCGGTGGACGTGTCGGAGCAGGGTGCACCACAATTCGGGTGGCGGCGCTGCGTATGAACTGCACGCGGCGTGACCTGTCGTTCCGAGCCCGACCACGCCTCGATCCATGTGCGACACGTGAATCGCCACGCGGAATGGGATCCACCCGTCCTAGCATAACGACGCAGCACAGGTTGCGAGAGGGCGGAGCCGGTACCGTGTTAGAGTCGACCGCCGTTACGAGAGGAACAGGAGCGGCAGCACTATTCGATTTCCACTGCGGGGATGTTGAAGACGGGGCTCCACTCGCCGCCGCAGCCATCCAGATTGCCGGCCGCGCATGGGTTGAACAGTTGATCGTTGTCGAAGTCCTCGAAGAACCAAGCGTCCTGCACGTCGAATGAGAAGGTCACCTCAGCCGCGTCAGCAGTAACTTCCAAGTCAAGATCGCCTTCGAGGATGAAGATGTCCTGGTCGGCGCCTTGCATCATCGCGCTGGCGTTCCACAGAAGGACGTCTCCGTACAAGCCGCGCAAGTGACCGGATTCGGGATCGCCGCCGCCGGCGCCGGTGATCGTTTCCCGCGTGGTCAGCAGCGAGGCGACTTGCCACAGGCTCGCTTCGTCCACAAATCCCAACTCGACGCCGGTGGCGTCGATCAGTGTGATGTCGCCTTGCTGGTGTCCGAGGT
>JAJDDS010000402.1 GCA_029260195.1 Phycisphaerae bacterium | reverse complement strand
CAAGAAGAAGTCAGAAATCTCATGGGTTTTCATCCTGCGGTCGTACGCCGCGAGCACCCGGTCGCTCAAATCCTGCGCGCATGCTGCACCCACCCGTGCCTCCGTCCTGGTCCATGCAAGTGGCGAAAACCTATCCCAAAGCCGTCAAAAAGGGTGCCGCTGGCGGCTTGTCCGCAAGTGCTCGAGGAATGTTGGGATAGCTTCTAGTTCTCTGGAGACGCCAGGAATCCCTTTGCAACCTCGCGGACCGACTGCGGGCGATCATTGGGATGCTTCCGGAGACATCGCAGAATGATGCGCTCGGTCGCCGAATCGAATCCGTCAATGAAAACGCTGGGGGGGACTGGCGTGGCCGATTCGTGCAGGCGGCGAACCTGCTCCGGAGAGTCCGCCTTGAACGCCCGCTGACCGGTGAACAGCTCGTACAAGACCAGCCCAAGGGCGTAGATGTCACTGCGGACTGTCACTTCCAGACCGGCGATCTGTTCGGGCGACATGTAGGACGGCGTGCCCGCGCGGATCTCCGTTGCGATGATCTCATCAGCCGCCGTCGCGAGGCCGAAGTCGGTAATCCGTAATCGTCCGCGGGAATCGATCATGATGTTCGCCGGTTTGAGATCACGATGCAGAACCCCCGCATCGTGGGCGGCGCCGACCGCGTCGCAAAGTTGCCCCGCGATCGCACGCGCCTGCGCGTCCGGCAGCCGCCCGTCGCGCTCGATGGTCTTGGCCAGGGTCTCGCCATCGATGTATTCCATAACCAGGAAGTATCGCCCGTCGGACTCGATCAACTCGTACACCGCGCGCACGCCCGGGTGCTTGACACGCGTCGCCGTGCGCAGTTCATTGCCGAACCGTGCCACTGTCTTGTCGCTGCAGCGTGTCGACGGGAGATATTTGATCGCGAGATTGCGCCCGCCCCGCACGTCTTCGACCCGGTAAACCTGCCCCATCCCTCCGGAACCGAGGAGTTCTCCCAGGCGATATCGTCCGTCGATCACAGTTCCTGGCGGCAGACGCTCATCGCTGGCGCGAGACGCCGACCCTACCTCCGATCCCGATCCAGACCCGCCCGTGCCCGAGGCATGTACCACGTGTGATGTTTCAGCCGTGGCGGTCCGGTCGGCCGCCGAGGCTTCCAGCGGAGATCCGCATGTGGGGCAGGCGCGACAATCCGGCGGCAGCGGTTTGGAACAAGACCAGCACTCGTCCATGGGCAGGTAATTGTAGCGGGCGGGCCGACGTTCGGACAATTCCCGCGATGTCACGGCGTCGGGACGATTTTGTACACCCGACCGGTGACGCCCGACGGTCCGCTGGCAGCGCTGGTCAAAACGTACAATTCCTGGGTCGCGTCGCGCCCCAATGCCAGGATGTACCGCCCGACGCGACCGTTGGCTGTCTCCGCCACGGAGAGTTCCCGAAATGCCCAGACTCCGGCGGCGTCCTCGGTCGCCGCGAATAGGGACCCGTCGGGAAGGAAGCTGGTGCTGTAGTCGGCAAAGATGTACTGCCCCTGGAGATGCGGCAGCGCGCCCCCGCGGTAGATGAACCCGCCGATTGCGGAGATCCCCACTCGCCGGCTCTGACTGTCGACGTGGGAGTACTCGATGATCGGATCAATCAAGGTGTTTCCGAAAGTGTCAATCCGCTGACACTCGTTCGGCGGCGATCCGGGGTCGGATGGATCGAAACAGTGCGCTCCCTCGCGGACATTCCACCCGTAGTTCCCGCCGCGTTCGATGATGTCGATCTCCTCGAAGCGGTTTTGCCCTACGTCGCCCGCGAACAGTCGCCGCGCCCCGCCCGAGTCAAACGAGAATCGCCAGGGATTGCGCAATCCGAACGCCCAGATCTCCGGTCTGGCGGATGCGTCGGACACGAACGGATTGTCTGGCGGGATCGCGTAGGGTGCGTCGCCGTCGACATCGATGCGCAGAATTTTGCCAAGCAGCCTCGACGTGTCCTGGCCGTTACCGACTTCGGGCGTGTGGCCGAACCCGGTATCGTTGCCCCCGCCCCCGTCGCCCGTCGCGATGTACAGATACTCGTCCGGTCCAAACGCGAGTTGACCGGCGTTATGATTCGATCGCGGTTGATTGATCTCCAGAAGAACGCGTTCACTGTTGACGTCGGCCAAGTCGCTATCGGTCGGCGATACCGTGAATTCCGAGACGCGGTTCTCCGCGTTGAAGTCAGCCGGGCCATCCGCGTCGGGCGGTGCGGTGTAGTAGACGAAGAACCGGCCGTTGATTGCGTAGTCCGGGTGAAATGCGAGCCCGAGCAAGCCTCGCTCGTCGTACGCCGTGGACAGGTCGATTACGCGATCCGTCACGTCCAGAAAGGGTGTCAAAACGCGGTCACCGGCTGCGTCAATGATCTCGATGCGCCCGATCTGGTCGATCACGAAAACCCGGCCGCTCCCGTCACCGGGATCCACCAGACCCACTGGGGCCGCGAATCCGTCGGCGACCAGTTCCAGCGCGATCGAGTCGGTCGAGTCGCCCGGGCCGGGAGTTGCGTCTGGGCCCGCGAATGTGCAGCCAGCCACCGAAAACGCCGCCAGGAGCACGGGTCTTCTGAGCGCCGCGAGCGGATTCTGTACGTACCTTCCGAGCCGAGTTCGTAAATCGTTGTGGTCCATCGCGGAAAGCATACGCCGCCCCGAGCGAGTGGCAAAGGTGCGATGCCCAGTCCGTGACGTGGCTGGCGAAGACGCCGCGAATGATTGGAAACGAGGAGGTGCTGACGGATGTAGCACGGCGAATCGCGGGTTCCGCGCCCGGGATCGGTAAGATCCAATCGGCGGGGGGGTGCGGGAAATGACGCTGGACCGCTGCAAATCCCGCAGGTGCGAGCCTCGGCTCGGGGCGGAGAGGTGCGGATTCAGGGGACGACCGCCGTTTGCCGATGGCATGGAAAGTGCTAAGGGAAGGGTGAAGTTTAGACTCAGTCTCGATGAGGGCACGAGTGCCGAGTTGGTGGATCGGCCGGCTAGTGGTTCAAGACGGACTTTACATGCCGGCTGTGAGGCGAAGGAGGCAGGATGTTCGAGCAAGCACCCCTACACGATACTAGGACGACACTCGACCGTCTGACCGTCGGCGCCGGCGGGCG
The DNA here is from genome assembly GCA_029260195.1 of Phycisphaerae bacterium. Lineage (GTDB taxonomy): Bacteria > Planctomycetota > Phycisphaerae > UBA1845 > UBA1845 > OFTM321. The sequence goes on along the minus strand of JAJDDS010000402.1, from coordinate 939 downwards.
GGTCGGGGCGTTCTCCCTTCGCGACGGCAGGGGCTTGGAACTGATGGAGATGGGCCTCACGCCCGGGACGCCCGTGTCCGTCGCTCGCATCGCGCCGTTTGGGGGTCCGATCGATATCGTGGTACGCGGATACCACCTGAGTCTGCGTCGCTCCGAAGCGGGCCAGGTCGTCGTCATCCCGTTCGACGGGGTAGACGACGCTTGACCAAACCGGTTCCCGCCGTTCATTTCATAACCTAAACGTGTTCAAAATGCGAGGCTGTCGCGTCGATCCACTCTCCGCGCGGGGGCGGAGGGCGTCAGAGAGTTCTTTCAGCCGCGTTGGCGAAGGGCCTGAGCCCGACCATGAGCGCCCGGAACCGCTCGGGATCCAGCGATTGGTCGCCGTCGGTCCAAGCGTGGTCCGGGTCCGGATGCACCTCGACCAGAAGGCCATCCGCACCGCAGGCGATGGCGGCGTTGGACATCGGTGCCACAAGATGGCACCGTCCGGTTCCATGCGAGGGATCTACGATAATCGGCAGTCGCGATCGCTGCTTGATCTCCGGAACAACCGCCAGCGACAGCGTGTTGCGGGCGAACTTCTCAAACGTCCGGATGCCGCGCTCACACAGCACCACGTTGCTGTTTCCCTCGACCATGATGTACTCGGCGGCGAGGAGGAACTCGTCGAGCGTCGCGCTCCAGCCGCGCTTCAGAAGAACCGGTTTCCGCTGCCGGCCGACGCTGCTGAGCAGGTGTGTGTGGTGCATGTTACGCGAGCCGATCTGCAGACAATCGGCGTAACTCGCCACGAGATCGACGTGTTCGCAGCGCATGACCTCCGTGACGATGGGCAGCCCGGTCTCCTCGCGCGCCAGGGCGTCCATTTCGAGAACGTCCTCACCCTGGCCCTGTAACGAGTAGGGGGAGGTGCGCGGCTTGAAGGCTCCGCCGCGG
>JAJDDS010000401.1 GCA_029260195.1 Phycisphaerae bacterium | reverse complement strand
ACACCGAGGCGAGCGAGCGCCATCGCCATCGCTGGGAGGTGTCGAACGCCTATCGGGACTTGCTAGCAGAACACGGGATGCGACTCTCTGGCCAGTCTCCCGATGGCGACCTGGTTGAGATCGTGGAGTTACTTGACCATCCCTGGTTTCTCGGGTGTCAGTTTCACCCGGAGCTGAAATCGCGACCGACGCGGCCGCATCCCCTGTTCGCCGCGTTTATTGGAGCGGCGTACCAGGTTGGCCACCCCGTCGACGTCGCTGCGTCAGGCGCGGTGTGAGGCCGTGTGCCGATCCGATGACTCCTTGGCGCTTTGGTCCCGCCCCTTTTCTGATCGCCGGTCCATGTGTGCTTGAGCCGGGTGGGGTCCCCGAACGTGTTGCCGGACGGCTTCAAGAACTGTCCGAGCGGCACAATATTCCCATCTGTTTCAAAGCGAGCTTTGATAAGGCGAACCGTTCAGAACAAGGCAGTCCGCGGGGTCCCGGTCTGGAGGAAGGGTTGCGCCAACTTGAACACGTTCGTGCAACCACCGGCCTCGCCGTCCTCACGGACGTGCATGAACCTGCCGATGTTCCGACGGTGGCGGAAGTCGTTGATGTCATTCAAATCCCAGCGTTTCTCTGTCGCCAAACCGACCTGCTTCTTGCGGCGGGCCGAACCGGACGTCCGGTGAATATCAAGAAGGGCCAGTGGGCCTCAGCCGAAACGCTGGCCGGCGCGGTCGACAAGGTGCGAAGCGTGGGCACCTCCCCGGTCGCTGTGACCGAGCGAGGCACGTTCTTCGGATATCACGATCTGGTGGTGGATATGCGATCGTTTCGGCGCATCCAAAGTGCAACCGGTGTCCCAGTCATTTTCGATGCGACCCACAGCAGTCAACAGCCGGGTCACCGCCACGAGACCCGGGGCAGCCGAGAAGACGTGCGGCAATTGATTCGAGCCGCCATTGCGGCTGGAGCAGACGGGATCTTTCTCGAAACGCACCCAGACCCCGACCACGCGCACAGTGACCGCGCCACCCAATGGCCCCTCGATGACTTGGAGCCGCTCCTCGTCGAGATCCTCTCCCTCTGGTCGTGTCTGCGTGCTCATGCACATTGATCCCCACGCCGCTCGGCAGATTGCTGTCCTCGGCCTCGATGTCGATGGAGTGCTCACAGACAACGGTCTGTGGATCGGCGAATCCGCCGGGCATCATGTCGAACTCAAGCGATTTGATATCCAAGACGGGCTGGGTCTCGTCCTCTTGCGCTCTACTTCGATCGATGTCGTCTGGATGAGTGCACGCTCTTCCCGTGCGACAGAACTGCGAGCCAAGGAACTCGGCATCCTCGAGGTCCACCAACTTCGTGGCCAACATAAACATGAGGCCATGGGTGATCTTCTTGCTTCCCGTCACCTGGACTGGAGTCAACTCGCCTTTGTGGGGGATGATCTAGCGGATCTTGGCGTTCTTCGCCTGGCGGGTGTGTCGATAGCCGTTCAGAATGCTGTCGACGCGGTGCGGGCAGAAGCGGACCATGTCACTGAGGCGCCGGGTGGATCGGGTGCCGTGCGCGAAGTCATCGACGCTCTTCTTGTCGCGCGTGGCGAGTGGGACACCATTCTCGCAACCTATCGTGGGGTGGATGAAGCATGAATGCCATGTTTTCCTCCTGCGCGGGTTCTGATGCCCGAAGGCCGCGCCTCGAGTGGCAGGTGATGCGGACGTTTGTCCTACTTGGTTACGGTGTCCTCGCGGCCTGCGCGGAGCAGGGCGTTCGGCCGGTTGAAACCATCGTCGTTGTCGACAGTGCCGATCAGGTCATGTATGGCATGACAACGGCCGTCACGACGGAAGGCGTACGACGCAGTAACGTCTTCGCAGATACAGCATTTGTCTATCAAGCGCGCAACGTGTACGACCTCCGGAATCTCAGCATCACGTTCTACGATGCGGAGGGCGTGCCAACGTCGACATTGACGGCCGCAACGGGAAACTATGACGCGGGGGAAGCAGGTGTACTCGATGCGCGAGGGCGAGTCATATGGGAATCGGCCGACAAGAGCCGATCGTTACTCACCGAGCATCTCATTTACAATAAGGTTACCGGCCAACTCGAAGGGGACACCGTCTTCACATATCGGAGCGAGACGGAGGTTGTGACCGGGAACGCGTTCGTCTCGGATGGAGAGTTCCGCAACGTCACTATCCAGCAACCCAGAGCGCAGCAGGTGCCCACTCCGGCGGGGGTGAGATGAGAGGCGTTGCCCGGTCGATGGGCCTGCTTGGTCTTGCGTGGCTCGCCATGGGGCAGCGTCTCGGAGCCCAGGAACGACCCTGTGTCTTCCACTTGGTCAACGTTGATCGGCAGGGCCTGCGTGTCGAGCCGCTGCCCGGGTACGAGAACTACTACGCTGGCGGCAATGTCTTGATGGAGTGCTCAGGCCAACAAGTGCAAATGCGGGCAGATAGCGTCGCTGTGTATCAGGGCACCATTGCGCAATTCATTGGCAATGTTCGCTACGAAGATTCCACCTCGATTATGACGGCGGAT
>JAJDDS010000041.1 GCA_029260195.1 Phycisphaerae bacterium | reverse complement strand
AGAACCTCGTCGCGGGCCCAGGCGTCGGCGCGCAGAAGATCGTCCAATGTCGGGTCTTCGTTCCAGTCATGTCGTTGGAGGACGCCGCCGACTGTGGCTGCAATATCGGCGAAACCGATGGCGCCATCCCGAAACAATTGTACGGCGGATTCGTTCGCCGCGTTCAAGACGGCCCCAGCCGTTCCACCGCGACGTGCGACGTCGTGTCCGAGTTTCAGTGCCGGAAAACGGTCGGGGTCAGGCTGGAAGAATCGCATTTGCCGGATTCGCGGGAGGTTCAGCCTGGGCGAGGGGCATGGGAGTCGCGCAGGGTAGGTGAGTGCGTATTGAATAGGTGTGCGCATGTCGGGGGTGCCGAGTTGAGCGACCATCGATCCGTCGCGGAATTCCACGAGCGAGTGAACGATCGACTCGGGGTGGATAATGACCTCGATCTGATCGTGGGACAGGGAGAAAAGCCATCGGGCTTCGACGATCTCGAGGGCCTTGTTCATCATTGTGGCTGAGTCGATAGTGACCTTCGGGCCCATGTTCCACGTTGGGTGATTGAGCGCGTCACTGAGCGTGGCGTTTTCAATTTTCTCCGCGGGCCAAGTGCGGAAGGGGCCTCCGGAAGCGGTGAGGACGACGCGCAGGACGTCGCAGTTTCTTCCGGCGTGCATGGCTTGGAATACCGCGGAGTGCTCGCTGTCGATAGGGAGGATTGTGGCGCTGGAGCGTTCGGCGATGGCGGACAGGAGGCTGCCAGCCATGACGAACGACTCCTTGTTCGCGATGGCGACGCGTTTGCCGCGCTGGACCGCGCGGATCGTCGGGGGGAGGGCAGCCGCTCCGACAACGCCGATCACCGCACAATCGAAATCGCAGCGATCGATCATCTGGACCATGGCATTGAGGCCGGTGTGGAGTCGCACGTTCTTGTCGAGAGATGTCGCCAATTGCTCGGCGGCGGCGGGGTCGGTGATGGCGACGTCCGGGGGCGACCACCTAGCGACCTGTTTGGCGAGCGGTGCCCATTGAGATCCGGCGGCGAGTCCGACGACCTCGAAGCCGTTTGGCATACCGGCCAGCACCTCCAGGGTGTTCTGGCCGATGGAACCGGTAGACCCCAGGATGAGTACACGTTGCTTGGCCATGGATTCGTCAGGTATTGAGATCAAAGCGGGTTACGGGTAATGCGCGGTGATCCTAGCTTCGCAATGGCGTCTCGACAAGGGCCAGCCGCATCCAATCGGGGTTTGCGGAGGGAAGGAGAGGTTCCTATAATTGGTTTGAAGGGTGGTTCCCGAATGCATGCGTCCGAACCGGCTGATCCCGCCAGCCACGAATCGCTGCTGAGGACGAGACTCTACAGCGTTGAGCGGCGGCGGTTTGATCGGGGTGAAGGGACCGAAGATGTGCTCGACATCGTGGTGCATCCCGGGGCGGTGGTGATCCTGCCTCTGTTCCGGGACGAGCGGATTGTGATGATCCGGAACCACCGCTACGCAGCCGATGAAGAACTATGGGAATTGCCGGCGGGGACGCTCGAGCCGTACGAATCGCCGATTGTGGCTGCGGGGCGGGAGTTGGAGGAGGAGACCGGTTATCTGGCGGGCCGAGTCGAGCCATTCGTGGAGTTCTTCTCGTCACCCGGGATTTGCACGGAGTTGATGCGGTCGTTCGTGGCTCGGGATTTGACGCCGACGCGGCAGCGTTTGGAGGCGGGCGAGCGGATTCGCGTCGAGATCGTCGATGTGGAATTCGTTCGGGGGGCGATATTGGACGGGACGATTCGGGACGGTAAGACGATGGCTACGTTAGGGGCGTACTTGTTGCAACGGGAAGCTGAACGATGAGTTGGCAGGATCGGGAATACGCCAAGGAATATGAGGGTGTCTCGCGGCAGGCGTCCTTCGTCCGGCAAGTTCGTCCGCGTTCGGTGGTGAAGACGCTGATTATCATCAACGTGGTAATCTACGTGTTGTGCGTGGTGGGATCGGGGGACACGATATTTCGCTGGTGCGCGATGATTACCGAGCCGGTTCTGCACGGACAGATCTGGCGTCTGGTGACCAGCGACTACCTTCATTGGGGCACGACGCACCTGCTGATGAACATGATCGGGTTGCACTTTCTGGGGCGCCCGCTGGAGCAGATTTGGGGTCCTCGGAAGTTTGTCGCGGTGTACAGCATCGCGGGGATTTTCGGCAGCCTGTTCTACATGGTGCTGACGATGACGGGTTGGTTGGCATCGGGGATCGCAGCCGGCGCTTCGGGATGTGTTCTGGGATTGCTGGGTGCGGCGGCGGTGTTGTTTCCGCACGCCGAGGTGTACGTTTATTTCCTGTTCCCCGTAAAGATCCGTGTCGTCGCGCTGGTGCTGGGCGGTTGGTACGTACTGAACGTCTTCCAAGGCGGGAACAACGCCGGGGGTGACGCTTGCCACCTGGCGGGTCTGGGGTTCGGGGTGTGGTGGGCGATGAAGGGAGAGCGTTGGTGGGGTGGGTACCGGCGTCAGGCTCGGGTGAAGCCGGCGCAGATGGGTGGATTTCGCAAGCGGGTGGCCCAGCGTCGGGCGGACGCGGAGTTGATCGACAGGATACTGAGCAAGGTCCACACCAGCGGTGTGGCGTCGCTCAGCGAGCGGGAGCGGGACGCGTTGGCTGACGCGACCATGCGGCAGCAGGCGGAGGAGGGCGGCTACGACGGGTCGAGTCGGGTCTGAGGGCATATCCCGTCCGAATGCGAGGGGACGGAGGCGGCATTTCGGTGGGGCTCGGACGACGGCCGATAATCAGGGTGCCCGGTGGCGGCGCATCCCGCGCGGCGCCGCGTGAGGGTGATGGTATCATCAGTCCGTTAACAAGTGCGTATCAGCGGGTGAACGTGCCGATGGATTGAGGGAACCGGCGAGGCAAAGGTCTTGAGTAAGGAACTCGACAATCCGATCAACTGGTCCTTCGGGATCGGTTCGCTGTTCGGCATCCGTCTTCGCGTCCACCTTCTGTTCATATTCGGCGGACTGATCGTCGTGTTCAACGAACTGCGCGACGGCGGCGGTTGGACCGGTGTGGGGTACGGCCTGGGGACGCTGGGCATCTTGTTTCTGATCGTGCTCTTGCACGAGTTCGGGCACTGTTTCGGGGCGCGGTCTGTCGGCGGTACGGCGGACGAGATTCTGATGTGGCCTCTGGGTGGGCTGGCGTTTACGAGTCCGCCGCACAATCCGCGGGCTCACTTGGTGACGGTGATCGCGGGTCCGGCGGTGAACGTCGCGCTTCTGATGATCACGACGACGGTTCTGGTGACGTGGAAAGGAACGGTGGACACGCTGCCGCTGAATCCGTTCCGGCCATTCGCGACCAATCTGGATTACTTTCCGACGGGGTTGCACCACTGGCTGGTGGTTTTCTTTACGCTGAATCTGATCATCCTGTTGTTCAACCTTGCGCCGGTGTTTCCGTTCGACGGGGGCAGGGTGTTGCAGTGCATCTTGTGGTTCCACCTGGATTTCGTGCGGGCGACGATGATCGCGACGGGCGTGGGGATGGTGGGTGCGATCGTGATCGGGGTGGTTGGGCTGGCGACGGAGGAGGTGATGTTCTTCGCGATCGCGTTCTTCGGGTACTTCACGTGCTGGCAGCAGCGTCAGATGCTCAAGTCCGGAGCCTACGATACGGGGAACGAATTCGGGTACGATTTTTCGCAGGGCTACACGTCGCTGGAGAAGGGAAACGAGGGGACGGAGAAGGGGCCGTCGTTTTTGGAGCGTCGCCGCGCGCGGCGGGCGGCTGATCAATCCCAGCGTGAAGCCCACGAGCGGGAAGAGCAACAGCACGAAGTGGACCGGATTCTCAACAAGGTCCACGCCAGCGGGATCAAGTCACTGACAGGCAAGGAGCGCCGCCTGCTCGAGCAGGAGACTGAGCGGCAGCGGTCCAAGCGCTGACCCGATAGCTCGCGTGGGAGCTCGATGCCGGGAGTTTACGGGGCAAGCGCTACTCCGCATTGCGTTCGGTGCCGACCGAGAAGACGTAGGCTGCGCCCTGGGAGCGTGAACCAACCGCCGCGAACCCACCGTCAACGGACACCGAAGGCCCGAGGAGATTCACTTTGGGATCGTCGGTCCCAAGCCT
>JAJDDS010000005.1 GCA_029260195.1 Phycisphaerae bacterium | reverse complement strand
AAGCGCGACAGATCCCGTCACAGCCGGATCCTGTTCCGGACGAATCGCCACGTACCGAGGGCTCTCGCCGACCACCGGGTCGATGCAGTCCGGAATCGTGTCCAGATCGAGATCGATGTCCGAGGCGTTGCATCCGCAGACGCCCGCCGCGATCTTGGCTGGGTCGTCCGGGCAACCGTCGTCGCTGTTGCACACGCCGTCACCATCCCGATCGTGATCGGGTGCCGCGTCGTCCGGACAGACATCGTCGGAGTTGCAAATACCGTCGTTGTCTCTGTCCTCGGGCGGCACATCGTTCGGGCAAACGTCATCCGTGTCGCATACGCCATCACCGTCCGGGTCGATCGGAACCGGGCACGAGTAGGGAACGCCGGAGAACGCTTGCGAAACTATGTGCACGTCGAACGCGTCGACGACATGCTGGGGCTCACAGGTCAGCAGCCACCCGATCAGATCCGCACGGTAGAATTGCGGCGCAGCCGGAAGCTGGCTTTGCGCGTTGGCCACGGCCAGAACATCCGTGATATTGATGAATCCGTCGGGCGGCGACCATTCCATGCCGGCGAATGCCCCGGCGACGTCGCCCCATATCGGCGTCTTCGACGCACCAAGCGTGAAATCCTGGCCAGCGCTCTCATGATAGCTCACCGCGTAGTTGGCGTCCGGAACGATATCCAGACCGGTCACATGCACCGTGCCCCAGACGGACGCAGCCTTGTACACCGGGGCCTCCACGAGCTTGCCCACCTGAATACCGCTAACCACAACATCAAAGTCCACGTATTTGTCCAAGCAGTCAAACGCCACGTCGGTGGAGGTGACGCGGAGCGCGATGGCGGTCGCGGCCGCAGCGCCCGAGTCATGTGCCGGTCGTACGGCCAAGTAGCGTGCCCCCTCGGCCACGACCGGATCGACGCAGTCGAGCAGCCCGTCGAAATCCAAGTCGATGTCCGTTTCGGCGCAGCCGCACACTCCCGGCGCAATCAGCTTCGGGTTGTTGTCGCACTGGTCGCAGACAGCGCCGACACCGTCGTGGTCGGCGTCGATCTGCAGCGGATTGGATTCGCCGGGGCAGTTGTCCACGGAGTCGCAAACGTTGTCGTCATCTGGATCGTTGAGGGGGTCGTTGGGGCATTCGTCGCAGATGTCGCCGACAAGATCACCGTCATCGTCCTCCTGGAGCGGATTGGCCAGCCCGGGACAGTTGTCGGCGCCGTCGCAGACGTCGTCGTCATCTGGATCGTTGAGAGGATCGAGCGGGCATTCGTCGCACGCGTTGCCGACAAGATCACCGTCATCGTCCTCCTGGAGCGGGTTCGCAGCGTCCGGGCAATTGTCCACCGCATTGCACACACCGTCGCCGTCGTTATCGCGCGGCGGCGAGCACGATATCGGCGTCCCCTGGAAGGCGTCGGTCGTACAGTCGTCCAAGTCAACGACGTGATCCGGGGCGCAATCCCCTCCCGGTCCAAAGGTGTCAGCTCGATAGAAGGGCAGGTCTAGCTGAACGCAGGCGGAGATGTCCACAATGTTCACCACGCCGTCCGGCGCAGACCACTCGCATCCGTCCAGTCCGTTGCCCACGAAGTCCCCGTAGAGGGGGGTGGCCGACGTGCCCATCGACACGGCTGTTTGCCCATTTTCGTTTTGCCTCACCTCGTACGTCGTCGCCGGTAGGATTTCCAGCCCGGTCACGTGGATGGTGCCCCACTCGGTCGGCGCCCTGAAAACTGGGCTGTCCACCAACTTGCCGACCTGTTCGCCGTCTACCACGACATCGAAGTCAACGTATTTTCCGTCGAAGCAGGACAACTCGCCAGAGCCGATCCAGAGCGCGATGGGCGCCCCGGTGGGTCCGGCGGCTTGGGCCGGCCGAATGGCAACGTACCGTGGTCCCTCTCCGGTTACGGGGTCGATGCAATCGGCAAGTCCATCTCGGTCGAGGTCGATCTCGGACACGCCGCAGCCGCACGCGCCCGCGTTCTGCTTGCAGGCATCGTTGTCGCACTCGTCGCACGGCGACCCGACTCCGTCGCCGTCCAGGTCCGTCTGGCCCGGATTGTAGCCATCGCAAGTGGCGTACGCGTTGACGCAGTTATCGCAACCGTCCTGAATGCCGTCGCTATCGCAGTCGTCAGTGCTGTTTCCACCGGGGCACGTGTCGACCGGGTCACAAACGGTGTCGTCGTCAGCATCGCCGGGCGTGTTGCACGCCGCGGGCGTTCCCCCAAACGCTTGCTGAGCCGCGGCGACGTCAAACACGTTGACGAAGCGATCCGGCGGACAGAGCAAGAGCGAGCCGATCAGGTCCGACCGATACCACTCGGGGGCGCACGGCTCGCCGCTTAGGGTATCGAGGATGGCCAGCAAATCCATGAGGTTCACGAAACCGTTCGGCGCGGTCCACTCGCATCCGATCTTCTCGCCAACCACGTCACCCCAAATGCGGGTCACAGCGCTCCCCAGGATCCCGGATGAATCGCCTTCATAGTTCACGTCGTAACTGCTGCTGGGTACGATGTCCGCGCCGGTCACGTGGAGCGTGCCCCAGGTGCTTACGTCCTGATACGCCGGAGTGTCCCCGAGGGTGCCATCAAACTGGATGTACTTATCGACGCAGGGGTAGTCCGGAGAGGCTAGGCGCAATGCGATCGACCCTGTGGCGGCGGAGTTCGCCGGTCGCACGCCCAGGTAGCGGGGACTCTCGCCCACAACCGCCTCAAGGCAGTCAAGCGTCCCACTGCTGTCGAGATCGATGTCCGATTCCGCGCACCCGCACGTACCAGCCACAGTTTTCTTCGGGTTGTTGTCGCACTCGTCGCATGGCGCGCCGACCCCGTCGTTGTCCGCGTCCGTTTGGGCGGGGTTGTAGCTGTCGCAGGCAACGTTCACGCAATTGTCGCAGCCGTCGATGACTCCGTCGCCGTCACAATCCAGATTGTCATCGAAGCCGGGACACAGCTCGCACACGTTTCCCACGCCGTCGCCGTCGTCGTCGGCCTGATCCTCGTTGTCATCGTTGGGGCAATTGTCGCAGGCGTCGCCCTGGCTGTCGGAGTCGCTGTTAGTTTGCGCCGGGTTGTTGTCGCCGGGGCAGTTATCGCAAACATCCCCGACGCCATCGGGTCCGCCGTTGCCTGCTGGCTCCGTGTCCGCCTGATTCGCATTGGCATGATCCGGACAGTCGTCGACGCCATCGCAGACACCGTCCGAATCCCGGTCTCCCGGAGGCGCGCAGGGGAAGGGGACGCCGGAGAAAGCCTGGGATGCCCAAAATGCATCGAAGGTGGTGGCCGCCTGGTCCGGCGGATCGCACTCAAGCAGGAAGCCCACCAGATCTACGCGATAGAAAGGGAGTGCGCCGGGACCACCGCTCGACGCGTCGGCGATGGCGGAGATATCCACTACGTTCACGACGTTGTTCGGGGGCGTCCACTCAGATCCGTCGAACTCGCCGACTACGTCGCCCCACAGGGACGTCTGGGAGGTGCCAAGAGGCAGTGCACCGCCGCCGTCGTCGTAACTCACATCATAAACCTTGTTGGGAATGATCTCGCGCCCGGTGACGTGCACAGTACCCCAGTCGCCCGCGGTTTGCATTAGGGCGGCGTCACCCAGTAAGCCCACCTGAATACCGTTCACGCTGATAACAGATTCCACATACTTGCCGTCAGAGCACGGCAAACCGGCGGAACTGACGCGGAGCGAGATCGGTCCGGCGGGCATGTTCGTGCCAAATGCCGGGCGCAGGCCGAGGTACCGGGGGTTCTCCCCAACGACCGGGTCGACACAATCGGCAATCGCGTCCTGATCGAGGTCGATCTCCGAGTTCCCGCAGCCACATGCCCCCGCATCCGCCGATTTCCTTGGATCCTGCGGGCAAGCATCGGCGGGAGCGCACACACCGTCGCCGTCCTCGTCGTCGATGGTCTCCAGCGGACATGAATCGTCAGTGTCGCAAACGCCATCGCCGTCGGAATCGTCGGGGTCGTCGATGGGGCAGGGGTCGCAGTAATCGGGCAGTGGAGGGCTGTCGCCATCACTGTTAACGTCGCATTCATCCGGAATCCCATTCGGACCGCTGCCGTCCAAGGCTGCGCAATCCGTAGAAGACCCGGTGTCGATGTCGCACCAGTCGGGCGCGCCGTTAGCGTTGCAATCGACGGCCGTCGCGTATGAGACCGTAACGCCCATGAACGACGCCGCCGGGACGCAGGCGTCCGCATTGATGGGTCCCACCGGGCACAGCTCGATCGTGGCCGGAGCGGCGCGATCGATACCGAGGTCGTCGAT
>JAJDDS010000400.1 GCA_029260195.1 Phycisphaerae bacterium | reverse complement strand
TCGACGATGTTCGCCGCCTGACTCGTGCTTCCGCTTGCGTCGTCGCTCCGAAACGCTTCCGTGCTGCGTCCGTACGGCAGGTTGTTAATGAAGGGGCTGATGTCCACACGCTCGACTCGCCGTCCATCCTCAGCCCGAATCTTGACCGCGTCGGCATCGGTCACCACATACTCGCGCCCGTCGCCCGGGATGTGCGGATAGACAGCCCGCTCGAGGGCTGTGAGCAGCGTGGACTTCCCGTGATACCCCCCGCCGACGATCAGCGTAATCCCGAGCGGAATCCCCAGTCCCGTGATTCGCCCCACCGTCCCGCCTTCGCTCTGGATCGGGTTCACCAGATCGAACGTGACCGTCAACGATTCTGGAGCTAGGAACCGTACCACGTGGTCGCCACCCAACGCGCTATCGCTCGCACCGCTCGCGCGCGGCAGGATCGAACCGTTCGCCACAAAACCAGCCAACGATAACGACCGCAACCCCCCGCGGATGTGCTCTTGATTCTCGACGCACGCGACGAAAGCTGTGATATCGTCACCGGGCAAATGGCACCAGCACAGCCCACGCTCGGCAATCTCCACCAACTCGACGCACAGCATCGCCGCCGCGTGCGCCCCCATAACACGCCGTCCCGAAGCCGGAAGACCGACGTGCAGGCGGGCCTCGACCCAATCATCCGTCACAACAATAGCCGTCCGTTCGAGCACTTGCTGACCCCCTGCATCGATCGCGATGAGCCCGCTCTTACCCGTCCCGTTACCTCCCTTGGCCACCGCGCGAATCACCCGTCGAACCTCCCGCGACAGGAAATCCTCCAAGGCAGCGCGACGCACCGCGTTAGCGAACAACCCCGCCGGCAATCCAGCTACCGACATGGGAATCCGCACACGGACCCTTGACGGCGTCGCAAACGGATCGCCCTGCACATGATCGACGTGCAACGAAAACCCCACCCCATCGTACTCGCCCGCTATAGCCTTGTAGGACTTGTACCCGCGCCCGTCGATCCGCCGCAGCGTATTCCGAAGTGTCTCGATACCTTGCAAAACACCGTCACCAAACCCCAACCGGCACTCGGTGTCAACCGTCCCGACGTTCAACGCGCCGCCCCTTTCTATTCCGAGCCCCCCTTCGTCGTTCCGAGCACCCCCTTGTCATTCCGAGCGGAGCGAGGAATCTTGCTGATAACCTAGTCGCCGCTGAATCCCTCGCGGAGATGATCCCGGGCACAGACGCGACGCTCGGAACGACGAATCTCCACGCATGCACTCCCCCTATCGCCGCCCATGCCGCAGCCGACCGTGGCTCGAAAAAACTCATGCTCCGGCGGAGAAATGGGCGAAGAGACGGGTAGTGTCTCGCGTGCGGCCGGACGTCTGCCGCCGCGGCGTTCGGTTGGCGGGGTAACTGTCGATTCCGTGAAAGGAGATAATCAGCATGGCCAGAATCACCCGGATCGTGTGCATCGTCAGCGGAACTGCCGCCACGTGGACCGTCGCCGGACCTGTGGCGGGTCCCCAGGGCTTCCCAACGCTCTCCGACAAGAGCAAAGCCTGTGTCGAATGTCACAAGCCGACCGACCCGGGCATCTACCAGCAATGGGGCGAGAGTCGGCACTACCGGGCGAACGTCGGCTGCTATGAGTGCCACAAAGCCGCCCAAGGCGAGCCCGACGCATTCGAGCATTTTGGAAGCAACATTGCCATCATCGTCTCCCCAAAAGATTGCGGCACGTGTCACCAACACGAAACCGACGAATTCCTTGCGTCACACCATGCCAAGGCTGGGCGTATTCTCGGTTCGCTGGACAACCGCCTGGCGGAGGTCGTCGAGGGAAACCGGGGATTGGTCACGCCGGGTTTCCCCCACGGAAACTCTGCCGCAGCCGTCAACGGTTGCTGGCAGTGTCATGGATCGGTGGTGAAGGTGCTCGACGACGGCGAACTCGATCCCGCCACCTGGCCAAATACGGGCATCGGGCGGATCAACCCGGACGGTTCGGAGGGCTCCTGTAGCGCCTGCCACGCGCGTCACGCATTCTCGGCTGCCCAAGCCCGCGAACCCGACAATTGCGGTAAGTGCCACATGGGGCCGGACCACCCGCAGAAGGAAATCTTCTACGAGTCCAAGCACGGCATCGCTTACGTCGCACACAAAGACAAGCTCCGCATGGACAAGCCGAAGTGGATCGTCGGCGAGGACTACTACCACGCTCCCACCTGCGCCACCTGCCACATGAGCGCCACCAAAGATCAGCCCGTCACCCACGACGTCGGCATGCGAATCAGTTGGAACAACCGCCCACCCGTATCCGTCCGCCCGGAGGTCTCCGACGCCAAGCTGGGGCTCCCAGGCAAGGACGTCCCCTGGACCGCCCGTCGCGACAACATGAAAAACGTCTGCCTCAACTGCCACGACACCCAGTGGGTCGACAACTTCTACGTCCAATACGACGCCCTCATCGAACTCTATGCCGAGAAGTTCGCAAAACCCGGGCTCGCACTCATGGCCCTTGCCAAGCCGCTGATGAAGCCGGCAGCATTCAGCAACAAGCTCGATTTCATCTGGTTCGAACTATGGCATCACGAGGGCCGACGCGCCCGGCACGGCGCCGCCATGATGGGACCGGACTACACACACTGGCATGGAACCTACGAGATCGCCCGAAACTTCTACACCGAGATGATCCCCGAACTCCAGGAACTCGTGCTCCACGGCATGGAGAGCGGATATCCCGAAAAAGTCGCCGCCGCCAAAGCCCTGAACGCCAAGTTGCGAGAAGTCCTCGAGTCCCCCAACCATCGCTGGTACGAAAACAAGATGTCCCCCGAAGAAACCAAACGCCGAGAGCAAGAAGCCAAAGAGTTCAAAGCCCGATACAAGTAGTAACGCCCCCGCACGGCGGTGTCGCGGGCGATCAAAACGTCCCCCCAACCCTCAACCGCATACGGAGCCCCTGAGCGCACGCTCGCGGGCTTCGTTCTTGTTGAGCCCGTCACGAACGGCGTGGGCAGTCAACGAGCTAGTGTAGTGCCTCGCGCACATAGCGTTTTTTCAGACCCGCGCCCGTAAGGAAGCGGAGACTCCCCACGGCATCGTCGCGCCAACTCATCCCCGCGCCCGTAAGGAAGCGGTACCGTTCGGTACGCCCGTACCGCGCTCACTTCAGGCTCACTCCTCGGACGCCCTCGGGGTAGCGGCTCGGATCGCGAGAAGCGTCGCTAACTCGACGCACTGCACCCGGTCATAGGTCGCCCGCGAGCATGAACAACACTTTGCGACCCATCGTCGAGGACCACAGACCGCCCTCGACGGAGCATGCCTGGCAAACAAAAAACCACCCTTGCTCCCGGCACGGAACAAGGGTGGTCTCAATACTACCAGACTCGGTGATCCCCGCGGAAAAATGCGGGAATCTGTCGCAGCCGAATTAACGACGACGACGCAGGAGGGCGACTCCACCGATCGCCAGCAGGCTCAGCGTGGCCGGCTCGGGGATGTTCGCCCGAATCAGCCAGTTGCCCGGAAGACCGAAGCTCTCAATCGTCCCGGGGGTCTGGCTGGGCAGGTCCACCGGATCAAAGATGTCCGGACCGAAGAACGCCCACGAAACGCCATTCTGCGTCGGAGCATCTTGATCCAAAGACGCCGGGAAACGGATCACGCCGTCATCTTCCGTCGCGATGTCACCCGCACCGACGTAGAACTGCGCGCCGGCGGGAATCGTCGACGATGCGCCACCCGGAAACGCCACCGGGAACAACACGCCTTCGATCGAGTTCACGCCACCAGGAATGGACCAGCGATCAGCCATCGTCGCGTTCGCCATGTTTCCGGTCGCGCCCGCATCGATCCACATCACGGCGTCCATCGCGTCACCGACAGCCAAGCCGCCGACGGCGCCACTGGTCCGACCGAAAGCGATCTCGATGTTGGCCAACGTGATGTCGCCACCCGTGTTGTTCGTGAACTGGTTCGCCCAACCAAACGTCGTGCCGGTCGTACTATTGTTCACGCCGATCGACGTCTCAGCCGATCCGTCATCCCACTCGAAGTCCGCAACACCGCTGTACGGGTTGCCGCTCGTCCCAACGCCCGAACTCTGCAACGTCGGCTCGTTCGCAACGGCAAACGACGCCACCCCAAGAACCGAAAGTACCGTCATCAAATTACGCATGTTTGAACTACCTCCTCCAAAGCGGTACGCCAGAAACCTGTTACACACGTTGCGGCGTCACCAAAACCTGAATCACTCGTTCACACGCATTCCCGTCCACACCCACAAAAAAAGAGCCCGTCCGCGAACCCACAAACACGGGGCCCACAAACTGACTCTCTCTCAAAACCCAAAAACAAAAGAGCCGATGCCCGCGCAAATCACCCGGCGCGGCAGCCGACTCTCTCTTTCCTAACCTTCCCTAACCGTCGCTACTCTATCAGGAACCGCCTTCCCGTGTCAACACTTTCGTCGCCAAAAAAACCGGGAAACGACTACATCCTGACCGTAATCCTCCCTCGTCCGCCCGACCGCGAAAGACCGCAAATTGTAACGTAACCCATTTATCCTAACTAAGTTACGAATCCAGACGCCCCGCCAGTTCGCTCCCGGTGCGGCGTCCGGGTGATTATCGGATCGCCCTCCTCTAAAACTCAACCTTGAGAACCGGCTTGAACAAGAACGCCAACGCGAACGATCCCGCCAACAGCCATACGAGCCAGATGTTCGATCCGTAGACCATCGAATCACGTTCCGGGTACGCGACACGCACCGACGTCAGCATCGACCCAGCCGGCAATGGCGCTTCGGCTGGGTACAACAACGCCAACCAGAAACTACTTCGAGAACGCACGCCGTTGACGCGCTCGAATCGCCCCCCCACATCCAACGTCTTATCCGCCACTTCCACCCCCGCCCGGATGCGCAAGACGTGTCGCCCCGATTCCGAGCCGTGCAACCGC
Source organism: Phycisphaerae bacterium (assembly GCA_029260195.1). Classification (GTDB taxonomy): domain Bacteria; phylum Planctomycetota; class Phycisphaerae; order UBA1845; family UBA1845; genus OFTM321. Next base: position 41 of record JAJDDS010000400.1, on the reverse strand, counting down.
CACACCACGCGCCCTTCACTCGGAATCCGTACCGGCAACGT
>JAJDDS010000399.1 GCA_029260195.1 Phycisphaerae bacterium | reverse complement strand
GGGCGCATCCGCCAGCAGCGGAATTGCCCGGCGAAGAAAACCACGGGGCGGCAGAAAATCCGCGTCGAAGACCGCCAGAAACTCTCCACGCGCCTTGCCTGCCCCGATCGCCAGCGCGCCGCCTTTGTACCCCACCCGATCGGCGCGACGCGCTACGTGAATGTCGACGCCCGCGTCCCGCAGTTCCGAGACCACACGATCCACAACATCGCGGGAGGCGTCCGTGCTGTCATCAAGCACCTGGATCTCGTGCTGCCCCTCGGGGTAGTCCATGGCTGCTACACACCGAATCACCTGTTCGGCGACGTCCATCTCGTTGTAGAGCGGGATCTGACTCGTCACCACGGGCCACTCCGCGTCCTCGGTGGTGGCTCGGTAACGCTCGACGACCGTCCTCTGGTGGGCTCGCGTATCGCGCGATCGGCGTCGGAAGAGCCACAAGAGCACGTACAGATGGACGCCGTAGATTGCCAGCGCCCCGGTCGAAACAAAGAAAAGAGCTAACGCTAGTGCGTTCAAATAGGATGGCACGGAATGGATCTCACATCACGTCGGACGCCGCACCGGGCGCGTCGTCGCATCCCGTCTTCGCCACGCAGCGATCGCACATTTGCCGAACCCGTGATCGGCTGAATCGACGACGCGCGCGACAATGTATTCGCAGCCCAAAAGGCCGTCAACCGACCGCTCGGTCCCCGCGGCTCGTTTGACAATCCGGGCGGCGCTACTAGAATCAACAACCGCAACAATGCACGACGAATTCCAGCCCTTTTTTTCGCCTATGAGGTCGCACAACGATGAGTGTCACATTTGAGAACCTCGATTGCCCCACGCAAGGACAACCGATCACCATGGGATCGACCGGTCTCACCGTCCCGGCCGATCCGATTATTCCGTTCATCGAAGGCGATGGCATCGGTCCCGACATTTGGCGCTCCGCCGTGCGCGTGCTCGACGCCGCCGTGTCGAAAGCCTATCGCGGGGATCGGCGGATCGCGTGGTTCGAGGTCTACGCGGGGCAAAAATCGTATGATCGATACGGGACCTGGCTTCCGGACGATACCATCACCGCCTTCCGGGAGTACCTCGTCGGTATCAAGGGTCCGCTGACGACGCCCATCGGCGGTGGAATCCGCTCGCTGAACGTCGCGCTTCGCCAGATTCTCGACCTCTACACCTGCCTGCGCATCGTCCGCTATTTCGAGGGCGTTCCGTCCCCTGTCAAACGTCCCGAACTCGTCGACATGGTGATATTCCGGGAGAACACCGAGGATATTTACGCCGGAATCGAGTGGCAGGCTGGTACCCCCGAAGCCAAGAAGGTCATAGCTTGGCTGCGGGAGGGGATGGGTGTGGACAAGATCCGCTTCCCTGACACGAGCGCCATCGGCATCAAGCCTGTCAGTTCCGAGGGCTCGAAGCGACTGATTCGTGCAGCCATCAGCTACGCCGTTGCCCAGAAGCGCAAGAGCGTGACGCTCGTCCACAAGGGCAACATCATGAAGTTCACCGAGGGGGCATTCCGCGATTGGGGCTACGAACTGACGCGCGAGGAATTCGCCGATCGCGCCGTTGGGTGGGACGATTGTGGCGGCGAGCCCGGTGACCGCGTGCTCGTGAAGGACGCCATCGCCGACATCACGCTTCAGCAGGTGCTGACGCGTCCCAGCGAGTTCGATGTCATCGCCACGCTGAACCTCAACGGTGACTACTTGTCCGACGCACTCGCCGCCCAGGTCGGAGGTATCGGGATCGCCCCCGGCGGGAACATCAACTACGAATCAGGTCACGCCATTTTTGAAGCCACACATGGTACCGCGCCCAAGTATGCTGATCAGGACAAGGTCAATCCCGGCTCGGTTATTCTCTCGGGCGCCATGATGCTCGAACACCTCGGATGGAACGAGGCTTCGGAGGCTGTCATCACGGGAATCAAAGCCGCCATCTCAGCCGCCACCGTCACGTACGATTTCCATCGCCTGATGGTCGCCGAAGGGCGCAACGCCAAGCTGTTGAAGTGCAGCGAGTTCGGCGACGCGGTGATCGAGCATATGGGCTGATTCTGAGGTTGGGCGAGGTGTTCGCTGTCTCCGCGTGATCTGGCACGCCTGGGCGTCCGCCCCATCACGCAGCGATCGCGCAACTGATTGTCAAGCAACGGGTTGGGGTTTCCGCGCGAAGTTCTGCGCGGGCGTTCTCGCTAGGCGGCTGGGGTGAGGCCAGCTGAAAAATTCGCAAAAAACGAACAAAAAAAGCTCCGATCCTCGAAAACCGGTTGATTTCGGTTTCCCATCCCGTTAGTATGGCCGCACCGAGTGGGAGTCTCCGGGCTTCCCCGCCCGTCTCTGCTCGGTATCTTGGTGGGATTTCCAGAGAGAGAGAGCATAGCACGGGCTAATGTGCGCGGATCTTGTATTCGTGTTGTGTCGCTACGTGTGGTTTGGTGAATAAGAGGTGGCTGTGCGCGACCGGTGAACGTTGCGGCGCCCGCCTTCGGAGTTTTGTGAACGAGTCCGAGGAAAAAAGGTACGGCGGTTCGGGCAAAGGGGATTCCTGGCTTGGTACGCCGGCCGACGAGGAGGAGTAGTTCTATGGCAAAGTTTCTGAGTGTATGTCTCGTGGCGGTGCTCGCGTTGGGTGCCTCCACGGCGAACGCCGACTTCAGCGGTCAGTTCGCTCCGGGTAATTGGTCGTTCTCGGACACCGGTGGCGGTGGTTTCGGAACGTTGGATGCGAACGAGATGTTCGTCTCCGGTCCGGACGGCGGCGGCGGTGGCGATGCCCAGTACGCTGTGACGGTCGGCGGCGGCGCATCCATCGGTTTTGACTGGGTGTGGCAGAATCTCGATTCTTCCCCTGGGTTTGACCGTGGCTTCTACAGCGTCAACGGCAACATGGTCGTTCTGGATTCCGGCCCTGGCGGAAGCGGCAATGTCGGCGGCGTCAATCTCAATGCCGGTGACACCCTGGCGATCGGCGTTCAGTCGGACGACGGTATCCTCGGTGCGGGCCAGTTGACGGCCACCAACTTCGTCCCCGAGCCCGCCTCGCTGGCGCTGCTTGGTCTCGGCGCCATGGCGATGCTTCGTCGTCGTCGTTAAGCCGACTTCCTCGGTTCGGGCGAACGAATAAGTAACAAACGAAGCGGGCTCCGCGCATTTTCGCCGGAGCCCGCTTCGTTGCGCGCCAGCCGTGCGCCCAGCTTCGCCCGTGGGGGTGCATGACGCTTCCGGCTGCCTGAAGGCAAGTTCGGTGCCCTATTCTCCGCGTCACCCCCCAACGCCTCGTCTGGAAGCACAAGCGCCTGCGGCGAAGAATGGGGCACCCGCCAGCCATACGCCTGGCCTCACCCGTGGCGGACTCGGCGAAGACCGTTGACTCCGCCGGTCGATTTCAGTTAGGTTTTGCCTGGTAGGGTGATG
>JAJDDS010000398.1 GCA_029260195.1 Phycisphaerae bacterium | reverse complement strand
ACATGGTGACGCCGCTGGTGTACGGCGACTACTTGTACAACCTGAAGAACAACGGCGCGCTCGGCGTCTACGATGCCCGAACCGGCGAGTTGCTTGCCCGCCTTTCGGCGGATGCCCGCGTCTTGACGCTCGAGGAGGACGAGTTGCCCCCGCCTCCGCCGGACGACAGGGTCGAGCCTGATCAACGTCACATCGATTCATGGTTCATCGCGCAAAGCAGATTCCGGGAACATTTTCGCGATTGCATCGCGGAATTGATCGAGCAGGACGAGCCGGTCGGACCGCAGGCGGGCAATCGCTGGCAGGCTGCGAGCGATAGGCCCTAGACGATCGGCCACTGGCGTTTCTCGCTGAGTTGACCAGGACCACACGTCTGCTCTTCAACGATAAGCCCGTCACCCACGGTACCACGCGATCCCATCGGTCCGCGTTGCCCCGACGCAACAACGCCGCGCGTCCCCCCCAATCCCCCCCGTCCTCGTCGCCGCCATGAATTCCCCGCCCGACGGCTCCCGCGTGGTATAATCCCGGACCCGCGCTGCCGAGCGCGACGCCGTCACGCCAGTGGAACGCGCGGTGATGCTCGTCCGTCAGCCGGTCTCCTCGCTGCGCCGGCATGGGATGGAAGGAAGCCCACAGGGGGAAGAAGGAAGAAGCCATGCGATCACCCACAACCTGTGTCCTCGGACGTGTCGTCCCCATACTCGCAATCTGTGCCCTCACCATGCTCTCCGGCTGCGTCGCCCCGGGATGGCAGAACGACGGGCACTCCAACCGCGCAGAATTGCAGCCGTTCTTGATTTTTGATCGTCACCCAGGAAGTCTGGCCGCTTCGGACCTCCCGCCGAGATCCGCATGGCCCAGCGTCAACGCTGGTAGGCGCGTCAGCGAGCGCATCCAGTACCAGGAGCAGTTCGAGGATCGGCAGGGCCGCACGCGTAACGGTGGCCACGATGTCCGACGCCAAACCACGACCCGAAGATCCGTCCTTATCGAGCGATAGCCGGCATTGCCCACCCGCCCGTCAGCCCCGCTGCGTCTCCGCGTCGCCCGCCGAGAATGTCCCGCGATAGGCACGCCGAGATTGGGTCTTGCGGGGGTTGGAATCGGCGCGAAATCGGTCAATCAAAAACCCGCTTGATTGCCGAAACCCTTTGTATTAGTATGACTTGCGCGCCGTCGTAGTCTGTGTGTAACGCGATTCGCGGCGCCATATCGGGTGGCGATGGAGCCCGCCGATTCCGAGTCGAAGGGTGGTCTGATAAGTGCTTCGTCAGCCCCACGCATCGCAAGGATCCTGCATGTCGACGATTACCAAGAAGGAACTCATCGACCGCATCGCGGACATCACCAACACCAAGCGCGTACTCGTGAAGCGGGTCGTCCAGACGTTTCTCGACGAGATTGTGGACGAGTTGGGAAACGGTAACCGCCTGGAATTCCGTGACTTCGGCGTCTTCGAAAGCAAGCTCCGTGCTGCGCGGAAGGCCCAGAACCCCAAGACCATGGAAAAAGTCATGGTTCCCTCCAAGCGGACCGTCAAATTCAAAATCGGCCGTCTCATGAAAGAACGCCTCACAGCCTCGGTGGCTGATGTTGATCCAACGACGGGGCTGCCGGTCGCGTCGAAGTTGGGTGACGGGAAGCGCGTCGTCGGCGGCTAGGTCGACCTTAACTCATTTCATATCAATAGTTTAGCGATTACCGACGGCACCAGATATTTGGCGATCCGCGCCCTGGGTGGGGCGCGGTGAAGTGTCATGGCGCGACACAGGCGAACGGCGGGGTGTTTCGCTACTTAAATTGCGACTCAGTCGCAATTAGGCTTGACTTCTCCTCGGACCGGCCGATATGCTTCCTGACCTCGCAGCCGGGCATTTCGCCGCGGCGACGGCGGGTTTTGGAGGTGTCCCCGGCGACTGCCGAGGGCGATGGTGGCTCGGGAATGACACCGCGTGACACCTGGTCGTATGTGGGAATGACATAATGCTGACACTTGACACGCTGGGTACCGGACGGACGGCTCGCATCGAGACCATCGCGATCGACGGCACGCGGGGGTTGCACCTCATGGAAATGGGGCTGACGCCCGGAACGGACGTATCGGTTGCCCGCCTCGCGCCGTTTGGCGACCCGATCGACATTGTGGTTCGCGGGTATCATCTGAGTCTGCGCAAATCGGAAGCGCGGCGGGTCCGCGTTGCGGCCTCTTGCCTGGGGGACGCGTTGACTTGAGCGCAGCCCCGGACGCGTCTGTCACCGGTATCGACACCATGCTCGTCGCGCTCGTTGGCAATCCGAACTGTGGTAAGACGACGCTTTTCAATCGGCTAACAGGCTTGCGTCACAAGGTGGCGAACTACCCCGGCGTGACGGTTGAGCGGCGCGAAGGGCGAATGACGGGGCGGGGCGGGCATCGCCTGCTGGACCTGCCGGGGTGCTACAGTCTCAGCCCGCGCAGCCTGGACCAGCGCATCGCTCGCGACGCACTTCTCGGTTGGGCGGACGGCGTCCCCGCGCCGGATGCGGTTGTCGTCGTGGTGGACGCTTCCAATCTCGAGCGCAATCTCTTCCTCGCGACGCAAGCGATCGAACTCAACATTCCGACGGTTGTCGTCTGCAATATGATCGACGTGGTGCGCCATCGAGGCGACCACATCGACCTGGAGCGACTGGGCGCTGACTTGGGCGTTACGGTGATCGGGACGGTGGGTTCCACCGGCGAGGGGGTCGACGCGCTTCGCGGCGCCATCGCGCGCGCGACGGAACCGAAACGGACCCGACGACGATGGTGGCCTGGACCGGACGGCGCTGCGGCGATCCAGCAGGTGGCGGATCTGCTCAAGACCCATCGCGTCGTGTCGGAACCCATGGCTGACGCTGTGGCTGTGCTGGCGCTCACGCCGGCCGTGCTCGATGAGGGCGACCCGTCTTTCGCGACGTTACCGGCCGGCGCGACGACCGCGCTGGCGGAGATACACCGCGAGCACGCGACGGCTGACGCCTCGCTGGCCCATCAGGCGGTGGAAACGCGCTACGCGTGGATCACCGAATTGACTGAGGCTGTTTTTACGCGCGCGGAACGTGTGCGTCCGTCGACATCGGACCGCATCGACCGGATCGTGACGAATCGGTACTGGGGGATGGTGATTTTTGGGTGATTGATGCTGGTGATGCTGCTGGCTGTGAACAGTTGGTCGGCGCCGATCATGAACGCGATCGACTGGTCGATCGGGCGGATCGGCGAGGGCGTCGCGAGCGCGTTCGGTCCCGGAGTGTTGACCGATCTGCTGGTCGACGGGGTGATCGCCGGCGCGGGCAACGTCGTGGTGTTCTTCCCGCAAATCTGTATTCTGTTTCTGTTCATCGCCGTGCTGGAGGACAGCGGGTACATGGCTCGTGTGGCGTTTGTTATGGACCGGGTCATGTCCAAGGTCGGTCTGCACGGGAAGAGTTTCATTCCGCTGTTTTCGAGCTTCGCGTGCGCGGTCCCAGCGATCATGGCGACGCGTACAATCGAGAACCACCGCGATCGTTTGACGACGATGCTCGTCGCGCCGCTGATGAGCTGCTCAGCCCGGCTTCCGATTTACATTATTCTGATCAGCGCGTTGTTCGGGGCGAACGTATGGGCTGAGGTCGGAATCCTGTTCGCGATGTACGGGCTGGGGCTGGTCACCGCGCTGGTCGTCGCGATGGTGCTCAAGCGGACGCTGCTGCGGGGGCCGGCGCCGTCGTTCATACTTGAGTTGCCGCCGTACAGAATGCCACGTATTGGCACCGCGCTTCGGAACATGTGGGACCGGTCCAGGCTGTTCCTCACCCAAGCCGGCAGCGTCATTTTGGCGATGAGCGTGGTCCTGTGGGCGCTGGCGTATTTTCCCCGTGCGGCTGAGACGTCGGCGGACGATCCGGGACTGCAACTGCGACAAAGCTACATGGGTCGTATTGGCCGGGTGCTCGAGCCGATCATCGAACCGTTGGGGTTTGACTGGAAGATCGGGGTCGGCCTGACCGCCAGCTTCGCAGCCCGCGAGGTGTTCGTAGCCACGATGGGGGTGGTGTACGGGGTTGGCGACGAAGTCGACGAGGAGTCAGTTCCGCTGCGTCAGCGGATTGCGGCTGCGACCTGGCCGGACGGACGGAAGGTGTTCACGCCGCTGGTGGGGATTTCGTTGATGGTGTTCTACGTTCTGGCGTGTCAGTGCATGTCGACGATCGCGGTGGTGCGGCGGGAGACCGGCGGCTGGCGGTGGCCGGTGTTTATGTTCACGTACATGACCACGCTGGCGTATGTGGCGTCGCTGATCGTCTACCAGGGCGGATCAGCCCTCGGGTTGGGTTAGTCCCACGCCCGCCCTCGACGCACTCGCCGCCGCGGGGCCAACATCCGCGCAGTCATCCGACGACTGATGCCCGCAGCAGCAATCGATCGCAAGATGCGAACCGCGCCGCCGCCGAAAAGACTCCCGACCCCTTATCCGTTCGACCCCTTATCCGTTCCTTCCACCCCTGTCAGAAATCCGACGTGCTTATTGCGTCGGTTTCAAGATT
>JAJDDS010000397.1 GCA_029260195.1 Phycisphaerae bacterium | reverse complement strand
TGCGCGACGAGCTGGCGCCGGCCTTCGCCATGCCGGTCGAGGGCAGTACCGCGGAAGTACCCGCAGTACGAACAACCTGAACCTCAATCTTTGAAAGGGTCTCTCCCACCGTTACGCTATGGCGCGCGGTTCCTTGAACGATTGCACGTCGCCGCGCAGGTGATGGTTGGCCCGGACAACGGCCTCAGTCGAGCCGGCGCGCAGGCCGCCGCCTAAGTAGGTATCGAACGACAACTTGATCGTCTCGGTCCTCAGGTGTTTCGAGGCCATAAACATAGTCCCCCTGTGAGGCAAGCCAGCTCCCTGATTGATCAGGCTGGAGTCCAAACCGCGAGGGAACTTGCGCTGTCCCGATTAGTCCGCCAGCGGGGTCATAGATGTGTACGACCATCGATTCCGGCCACGTCTCCGGGCGTCCCATCGTGTAGTAGACGAAAGGAAACACGTAGAGATTGCCCCGACCATCTGACTTTATGGACCCGATAGCGCGCAGAGGGTCTACCGCGACGATATCGGACCTGTTCAGCCCGCGGCCTGGTGATCCGGGCATCGCAGAGAGGACCGAAACCGCTCGGTCGTACTCTGCACGCGGTGCTGGCTCGCGGCTCCACCGAACCTGGAGCGCCCAACTTGCCGACGCCTCCTGGAAGGCCACAACCTCGTAATCTTCCGTCGTCGATGCAAAAAACCCACCATCACCGGGGCCGGCTAGCTGGAGTTCAGGACTGACAAAGGGTACTGGGAACATCCGCCCGCCCGCCACTGCATATGCTTGGCGATCCGCGACGTTGAAGACCTCCGTGACCACACCGGTTTCGACATCGATTGCAATCACGACGAAACGCCTGAACTCGTCGCGTGTCGGGTCGACTGTCCCATACAAGCCGACTAGGCCCCCGTCCGCCAAGCCGACCAATTCATCGAGGCCCGCAAGGATGGGCTGCTGCGAAGCGCCGAAGTCATTTTCCATGTCCTTGATGTGAACGCCCTCGCGCGACCACACGCTCAGCCGGCGGTTCCCAATGTCGCTTATGACGACATAATCGCCGGCGATGGCAATGGCCGACAGGTACTTCGAGAACTCGCCTGGGCCCTCCCCCGGCCTTCCCATCGTCGCCCTATGGGTGCCATCGGGCGCGAAGACCTTCACGTTGGAGTCGGCAAGATCGAGAATGTAGATATCGCCGGCGTGATCGACAGCAAGCCTGCGTGCGTAACCGAACCGCGGCTGCCCGTCGCCCGCGACGATGACCTCCTTGTTGAAGGTCAGTTCGAGTGACGCTCGCTGAAGTGATTCTGGGGCATAGCGGATTTGGCTCGCCTCAGTGCCAACGGCGATCCTCGCACGCTCTGACGACGGACTGCTATTGCCAAGACCGCAACCCGTGAAGAACGCGAATCCGCACAACGCCGCACTGACCGCATGTCGATGCATGGAGTGCCGTCACCTGTTTTGCGAGAAGGGACCCACGGCGGCTGGGAACGGATTGGCTGAAGCAACCCCTCCGTCCCAACCGCCGTGGGCATCTCATGTAGACACTACGGTCTTCAGAGCTGGCAGTACAAGCCGCAGCCGCCCCCAGCGAAACACCACGTGAGACAGCTCTCGTATTCCGCTGTACACGACGCGAATGCGTTCACGACCGACAGTTGAAGCATGCCAGCCGTGGCCAGGACAAAAACCAAGCCTAGACACAGAAGCCGGATTGACCGATTCATGCGCGGGTCTCCCTAAACAATTGACTGATTCGGGTCGGACCGGGGTTGCGAGCCAAGTCCACCGGCGGCGCTCTGGCGCTGCACCTCGAAAGCCGTGGCTTACTCGCCGGAGTCACAGCACCGCCCAAAGGCAGCCAGCGACTTCGCCTCCGTTGCGATCTCAGTTGCAGCCGTCGTCGACAACGCGCCAACCCAGGCTGCCAGAACTACGCCATCGCTGCTCACAAGTACCGTCTGCGGAACAGTCGCAACGCCGAGAGAGCGCCGGCCGTCGATATTCGCCACGGTCCAGACCGGATATTGCAGCTCGTGCGCAGTTGCATAGTTGTCTGTCGCAACCTTTGCATCAAGCGCTACGCCCATCGCCGGCAAACCCGCGTCTTCGGCGAGACTCGTCCAGCGTTGGATCGTCGCTTCGCAGTACTTGCAGGTGGTTGTGAAGAAGAACAAGAGTGTTGCTTTTCCGTCCAGTAGGGTACTCAGCGACTCACGTATTCCATCTACGTTGGCGACTTCCACCGAGGGCAACTGGGAGCCTGTCGGTACCGCTGCTGGCCCTGATTGCGACTGATTCGAGACCAGCGCTTCGCGAAGATCACGATTCTGTTGGACCAGGTTCCAGATCACTGTCGATACACCCAGGGTGACAACCACGACGAGGGCGGTTGATGCCCAATTCGGGAGTAACGTCCTAGTTGGCACAAAGAACCTCCTGGTTGTTCGGGGAGACGGCCGTACTCTTGACACGCCCTGGGCAGAGTGCTCGCCGGCGCGGACCGACAGAGACCACGGCAGCGCGGAGTCCAGCAACACGCCCCAGTGAGCCTTGAGTAAACCGCGGGAGACGCGTTTCCGCGCGGACCGGATTGTCTTTTTTCGGTACCACGTTGTCTTTTTTCGGTACCGCGTTGTCGTCGTGACGATTCCGTGCAGGACCCCGGACCTTGCGCCATCCGCACGATCACGGACTCGAGCGTGCGTCTCTTGGCAGGCTGGAGTGTAAGACGGCTAACACGCTCCGTTTGCCGACCATCTGAAAATCTGGGGGAACGGGGTTGGTCCTGTAGTAGCGCCGTCCGACGGCACACGGCTCTCACTGAGAGCGCACCCGCCGACCACGCCCCGGAGACCAACGGCATGACGTTCGATCCAAATCGAATTCATGACGACGCGTTCTCGTACTACGCACGCCTCGGCCGCGTCCGCCGTTTCGTGTGTCGCGACCTATCCAGGAAGATCACGCTGGCCATGGTGGCGGACATTGCCGGATGCGAGCGTCATTATTTCTCCCGGTTCTTCCGGCAGGCCGTCGGGGTTCCGTTCACAACTTGGCTGGCGGACGTCCGGCGACCTCCT
>JAJDDS010000396.1 GCA_029260195.1 Phycisphaerae bacterium | reverse complement strand
CGTGGTCCGTCCCGAACAGTTCCGTTTCCGCAGCCGCGCGTCCTGCGTCGTCCGTCCGATGCTCCGCCAGAAACTCAGCGTACCGCGGTCCGAAGTGCGTCCCCAGAATCAATGTCCCTATGTTCTGCAGCAGTCCCACTAGAAACGCTCGCTCCGTTGGTTGGTACCCGATGGTCTTCGCTAACCGGCGCGACAAGCACGCCCGCAGCACGCTGTCACGCCAGAACTCCCGCACGTCGAGTCCCTCACAGCCCATCCGCTCCCAACCCGAACTCAGATAAAACCCCAGCGCTGATGCGCGAAGGGCTTCGTTTCCCAAGACCACCGCAGCCCGCGTCAATGTGCTCACCCGTTTCTGCTGTCCGAACATGGGGCTGTTGGCCGCCCGCAATACGCGCGTTGTCAGCGCGGGATCCAGCGCGATCACGCGAACGACCTCGCTCGCGCCCACGCCCCCGTTGCGGCACAGACTCAGCAGTTTCATTGCAGCCTCCGGCAGTGAGGGAATCTTCACGCCATTCAAGACCTGATCCGCGGTACTCGTGTCGCAAGTAGCTTCCGGCGTATGTGACATCGCACTCACTCCAATGGCGAACATCAACGGCAGCGGGAAGGGCTGATCGTCCTGCCGAGCACTTCGCTCTCGCTCGGGACATGGTTCGCGAAGTACCTCGCCCCGTGCGCTGCGCGTTTCCTCGCTACGTTTGGGATGACGACGATCGGTGTTTACCGCGGCGCGTGATATCAACGATTCTCTTCACTCATCATCGGAGCGCGCAGCGGATCGGTTTGGCTACGCTCCGTCTGTGGGTTCCGTCGTCCGAGATTTGCCGGGATCGCCTTAGGCTTTACGGCCGCCAATGTTATCGGCACCCGAACAGTGCCAACCTGTTGGCACTTCGGACGTGCGATTGCGGTCGAATCTCGCCAATCCGTGACTATAATTCCATGCGAGCCGCACTCGCCGCGCGCATGGGGTCTGATGCATCACATTGGGGTGGACTCGCCGGGGGGGGGGTAAGAATGGGCCATCGTCTCATCCTGACGCTGATTCTAGTTGCCACTTGCTGTCCGCGCACCGGTGCCGATGAAACAGCCGCGTGGTTCGCCAAGCTCGCGGATCACCCGTGGGTTCCCGGCCAGATCATCGTCGGATTCGAAGAGGGGTCCGATATCGACGGCAGCCGAGTCCAACGGTACGAACCCAGGGTCCGCGGATCGCGCGGTCTGCGGCACGGTGCCGTCGCCAAGAACGGCGTCGGGCCAAGCCACCCTCTCGCCCGCGTCCGCGTTCTCAAGCTCGGGCGCGGCGCCGACGTCCTCGACGTGGCTGAAACCGTGCGGCGCATTCCCGGCGTCGCGTACGCCCATCCCAACTACTTCGTCGTCCCCGCATACGATCCGGACGACAGTCTCTTCGCGACGGAACAGTACGCGTCCGCGGTCATCCGCGCCCCCGAAGCTTGGGACATCACCGTCGGACGCTCGGGTGTGCTCGTGGCCGTTATCGACAGCGGCATACGACTAGACCACGAAGACCTGCAGAATGGGGCGATCTGGGTCAACGACGACCCGGTCAACGGCATCGACGACGACCGCAATGGATTCGTTGACGACGTCAATGGATGGGACTTCATCAACAACGACCAATATCCATGGGACGCCGACGGGCACGGCACGCACGTTGCGGGCATCATCGCCGCCAGAACCGGGAACGCCATCGGTATCGCCGGACTCGCTCAAGTCACCATCATGCCGATCCAGGTCTTCGACGGGCCACACGGAACTTGGGAGGCGCTCGCACAAGCCATTTTCTACGCCGTCGACAACGGCGCTGACGTGATCAACTTCAGCGGCGGAGGGTTCGGCGGCGACGGGCTCCTCGAGCGCGCCGTCGAGTATGCTTGGCAGAACAACGTTGCCGTCATCACCGCCGCTGGAAACCACGGAACGGATGACGTCATCTATCCCGCAGCCTACCCCCAATCCATCACGGTCGGCGCCACCGGCCCTGACGACGGGGCCGAGGTCTGGTCCGCCACCGGTCCCCACGTCGACGTGGCGGCACCGGGTGTTAGCATCCTCTCGACGTACGCTCGATACGCGGACGACTATCAAACATCCACCGGCACCTCGATGGCGGCTGCCCACGTCACCGGGCTCGTCGCGCTCATGGTTACCGTCAACCCAGATCTCGGCGTCGAACAAGTCCGCAGGTTGCTGCAAGACAACGCCGTCGATGTCGCCGATCGTGGTTTCGATGAATCCACCGGGGCGGGGCGGATCGATGCGGCTGCCACACTTGCGAGCGTTCCGCGCGACATCGTAACTCCGCGAGTTGTTCACGACCAAGGGCGTAACACATTTCCGTACAGCGGATACATCGACCCTCGCTCCGACAGTTCAAGCGGCGACGCCGTCGACTACGGTATTGACACACTCATCATCACGTTCAGCGAACCCGTGCGCGATGCCGGTGCCGCCGCGGGCCAACCACTGAGCGCGAACGCGTTTTCCGTCACAGGCACATCCGACGCACTTCCGACGGTCGCCGCGATCGACGCCTCCGACAACCCCACCGTTTACGTTTATCTCTCCGCGTCCTTACCGGTTGGCCAGTGGACGACGATCGTTGCGAACGTCGAGGACCTCAGTGGCAATCGCATCGAACCGCATGGCAACCTCGGTCCCGACCGCGATGAACCCGATCGCGTCGATCTCGGCTTCCTACCCGGCGACGTCGACCAGAACGGCAACGTTGACCCCCTCGATCTTCTCCGTCTCAAACGCATGATCTTCGGCCAATTCGATGCGATTTCCGGCGACGTGTTCGACTACGCCGACCTCAACCGCGACGGCAAAGTGGATCCCGTCGATGTTCTCGAGTTCCGCAAGATGGTCCGCGGGCAGCGCCCGGCTACGCAACGCTGGGCGGGACAACGTCTCCCGGATAGGCCTTGATTGACACGCGAGGGGCGCTAGCGGGTACTCATGCCCAGTTGGAGGGGCCGATAAGCGTCGAGCGTTTTGTTGTATGTGTCATCATCGGTTTCCATTAGAATGCACAGGTTATGTCGACCTCGAGGGATGTCATCAGCAAATGGGTCGCCGAAGCCGCCGCACTTGGCGATGTCGACAGCTACTCGGCGAAACGCTCTGCCAAGCGATTCGCGTGCCATTGGAACGTTCAGATGAAAGTCGGCCACGCGGTTCACCTCGTCAACATCCGCGATGTTAGCGACCACGGCGTCGGGGTCATTTCCCCGGTGGAGGTCGGCGCCGGGCGAACAATCGAGCTCCGACGCGAGGACGCCGAGCCCTGGGTTGCGGTTCGCGTCATGCACTCAACACTTACCGTCGGACGTTACAAGCTCGGCGCTATCATCCAGTTCGAGGGCGACGGATCCAGGCAGCTACGCGGAGACGAAACACCGCAGTTGGCGGAGTCCCTCCTCGCGATGGCCAAGCTCAAGCTCAGTCGCGGTGACGCCGCCGCGGCGGAAATGCTCATACGCGAGTGCCTCGAAATCCGGGAAAACGCGCTCGGGGCAACGCACTGGCTCACCGCGATCGCCAAGAGCCTCCTCGGCGAATGCCTCATCATCCTCGGAAGACACGCAGGTGCGGAGTCTCTTCTCGTCGACAGCTACCCCGACATTGAGGCTGGCCTCGGCGGCGACGACGATCGAACCCGCGCCGCCCTCACGCGCATCATCTACCTCTACGAGACCTGGGGCCAACCGGAGAAAGCGGACGAATACCGCGAACGAGCCTCCTGACGCCGGAGTCGGGCGGGCAGACCTACGCCAGCAGGGCATCGGCTGCGATGACGCGCGAGGCGGCGGGGTGCTGGGGCTACGGCGGGTTGGCGATGGCGTAGAACAGGGTGTAGTCGTCGAGGTCTACGTCGCCGTCATTGTCGAGGTCGGCGTTTTCGCAACCCGGCGGATAAGGAACGTCCTCCCCGGAGAAGCAATCCTGTAGCGTCGCGTAGTCGTTGACGTCCACGTCGCCGTCGTCGTCGATGTCGCCGGGGACGGGGACTTTGAGGGTGACGTCGGTGGCGTTGTACTCGACGACGATCAGCTTGGGGGCGATGATCGAATCAAACGTGCCGATGATCGTTGGCGCGGTGATGATGACGAACGAGTCGCCGGGCTGAGCTATGAAGGGTGCGAGTTCGACCACGTGAAGTTCGCCGTCCAGGGTGACCGCCCCCATTGCATCCAGCGTGTCGTACGCGCCAGTTTGGGCGCCCGCGAGTTCGATTTCGAGCGATCCGCCGGCGGATTGCACGTAGTCGCCCGCGATGACGATCGTCCCGGCTGACGCACCCGGCGCGAACGTACCGCCCGCGTTGTTCACGACGAGATCCTGGTTGGAACTGATCGTGCCGGCCCCTGTGACGATTCCGCCGTCGATCTGGAGCGGTGGGTTGCTGCTGCTGTTGGACCACCACAGGGCGAGTTCGCCACCGCCAAGAATGGTCTGGCCGGCGTTCTGCACGTAGGTCTTGTTGAATTCCAGCGTGCCAGTCTGGGTTTCTACCGTCCCCGAGTTGGTGATCGGCGTCGTAACCCTGCTCGTGCCGGGGCCCGCGGACTTGACGAGTGTGCCCTGGTTGTTGAACGGAATGGTTGTACCGCCGCCGATCGTCGCGGCACCTGAAGCGAACTGAATATCAATGACGGCGCCCGGGAGGTTGTTCAATTCCGCGGCGCTGAGCATTTGGAATCCGCCGAGCATCGTCATCGTGCCGTGGTTGTTGAGAACGCGGTCGTGAAGCGTCTTTTCTCCGCCGCCGGGGCCGACCGTCGAAGTCCCCATGATGTTGAATTCGCTTGGCCCCATGACGTGGCCGCTCGCGTTCCACGAAAAGTGGTTGTTGGCCGTGATGATCCCCGGTCCCTTGATCGTCCCGGGACCGACGATCAGCGTGTCGGCATCGACGGGGTCGCCGGTGCTGAAATCGGCAGTAGCGGTCAAGACGCTTAGGCTGTCAAAGTGGATCGGGCCACCGATGATCGCATCGAAGTTGGTTGCGCCCTCGACGGAGAATACGGGGCCGTAGTTGATGATCGTCGCTTCGTCGGTGAACGTGAGCGTTTGTCCGTCTTGAATAGTGGACGAACTGACGTTGTACGTTCCTCGGATGAAGTTCCCACCCGAGCCACCGCTTCTGAACTCGACGGTTTCAGCGACGACAGTCGACGTGGCGAGGAAATCATACGCGCCGCCGCGGAGTTTCACGGTGGCTGCGGGGTCTCCGAGGAGATCGCCGGACATCGTCCCCCCGAGGGTAAAGGTCATCGTTCCGTCCTTGACGTGAATGAGTCCGGAATTCTCGGTGAACACGCTCACATTGGCCTCGCCCGAGTCGACGGATTTGATCAAGGTTCCCTCGTTGACGAAACTGTCGTCGAACCAGCCGCTGATCGCACTTCCGGTTCCGTGGATGTCGTACGTGGCGCCGGGGCGAATGTGCAGGCTGGAAGCGCCTTCAAAGAGCACCCAGCCGGTCGCTGTGCTGGAGCTCGTTCCTTCGAGCACGAGCGTGTGGTCCACGAGGCGCACGACTGACGCGATCTGCATGCCGCCGTTGATGTGTGTCTCGCCCGGACCGGTGAGGTGTGAGACGTTGCTGTTGTTGGTTCCCGTCCAATCGAAGAGGCCGTCAATATCGAGGCGGTCGTTGACGCGAAGGTAGGAAGTGTTTCCGTGGAGGATGAGGTTTCCTCGAATCCAACTGGGGTCGTTGAGTGTTATGTCCGGCCAGGGAGCGCCCGTCGCCCAGATTTCCAGGTTCTCGTCGCATGCGAGAATCCCGATGTTCGTCGCCGTGTGCGTCAGTGTCGCGGTAATGTCACCGGGAGCGTCGATGCAGACGTCGCTCCCATCGACAGGGAGCTGTTCTTCTTCCCAGTTGCCGTTGTCGCCCCAGTCGCCGGTGTTCGTGCCCCAATGAAAAACCGTCTCGCACTCGTCGGGTACGTCCGTCTCGTTGCAGTCTTCGCTTGTGCCGTCGGCGATGTCGCACTCGTCCGGCGCGAAGTTCGGCTGGCAGTCCTCCGACAGGCCACAACCGGGTTGGCCAATGCAGATGTTCGGAATGAGTGGGCAGCCTGGATAGCCGGGATGGGTGCAGTCGATGTCACACAGATCGAGAATTCCCGTTCCGTTGCAGTCGGTAATTGTGAACGGCCCGAACGAGTCCCACTGATTCGACCACGTGCCGTCGCAATCCTGCGCCTTGATACTGAAGTAGTAATCGCCGAGCAGCCCGAAACCCGCCGAGGTCGTCAACTTGCAACCGTTGAATGCATACGCGTCGGCGGTCTCGTCGGGCTCGAGGCCCGCGGGGTCCGAGGACCAGTTGAAGCTGTAGTAGCATGCACCGGACAGATCGTCATCCGCCCGATCCCACTCAACGACGATGCACGGAAGGGGATTGCCCACACCGACGGGATGCGTGGGCGAATCGAGGATCTGGACCGGTCCGGGCGGCTGCGCGTCGACGGGGAACCCGGCCACATAGCTCGGGGACACGTTGAACGCGGTCGGCCACAGACCGTCCAGGTGCTCGGGGGCGATGATCAGGAATTTGCTCAAGAAATCCGATACGGTGACGGGATGCAACAGGGCAACCGTGTCGAAGATCTCTTCGATGCCTAGGCACAGTGAATCGAGAACGCCATCAGTGTCGTGGTCATCCTGAGCCGCGTCTTCGATGTCGGTTAACAGTGCGGCGACATAGCCCTCTGTTGTTGGACCCGGGTAGCTGACTCCGTCCTGGCAGCAATTCCCGACATTCTCCATGCTTCGGGCAAACAACGGCTGATACGGTGTGCCGTCGTCGTTCTCGTAGAGCAGAGGGTACGCCCGCGTGACAACATCGGCGAGCCAGTTGGGCCATCCTTCGTTCCAGCCATCGTTGACGTTTTCCGGGCACCACATGCAATGGCCGACGTTCTCGCAAGCCGTTCCGGAGGTGCAGGGCGTCGTTCCATCACAGAAGTCGTTGCAGTAGGTCGGCTCGAACGATATCGCGAAGGCGTGGATGAAGTGGTGGCCAAACTCGTGGGTGTGGGTGTCTTCGCGCCACTGCCGGCCCGAACTGATGTGAATCTCGACGGGTCCGGACTCGTACCAGGCGCCGGTGTCGCCGTCGGGCCACTCGACCTGGACCTTCGGAGGATTGTACGGCGTACCCGTCCGAATGAATCGCTCCACGCGGACGATGCTGTTGAAAATGTGCAGCGCCGGCATCAGTCCGGAATCGGACGGCGTGAGGACGCCGAAGTCGTGGAAGCTACCGCCGAAGTTGGTGATTTCCTCCGTTTGCCAAGTGTATGTTTCCTCCAGGACGGAGTTGTCGGTCACATCCACGACACCGGTGTCGGTTTCGAATTCGAGGACGAGGTCCGGGGTGTCACACCCGGAGATGTCGCAATCGTCCCACATGACGACGCCGGTGTCGAAGTAGCCGTTGTGGTCAGTTTCGCCGGACCAGATCGTTTCTGAACTGATGTCATCGTCGTCGATGAAACGGTAGTGGATATGGTCCGCACCGACAGTTTGAGGGAGAACGTCGCCGGGGTCGTCGAAATCGCCGTCACCGTCGTTGTCCATGCCGATTCGAGTGTAGACGATGCGGCCGGCGGCGCGGAGGGGGATCGCGTCGCCGGCGGGGCTCTCCTGTTGTCCGTCGCCGTTCGGCGCGGCATACACGCCGGATGTTGGGGCGATCACCCGGGTGGCGTACGGTTTGCCAGCTTGATTGAAGTACGCGGGGCCGATCTCGTACGCCTTGGCGACGCGGCGTCCGTTGTAAGTCGACGACAGCCTGATCGGGTTGTCGGCGTTGGCGGGAATCGCGCGGAACGGGATGCGCAGAGCGCCGGGGCCGAAGTCCAAGGGTGTGTCGGGGAATTCGACGGAGAGGACGGTCCAGCCGTCGCCGGTCAATTCGAAGTCGGCGAGCATTCCGGTGTGGAACACGTGAACCTCGAAGACGCCGCTGTACTCCTGCCCGGTTGTTGCGGGCGGGGTATCCGCGGGCATCCTTATCTCGACGGGTGGGGCGAGGTCAGCGCGTGCGACGGAGACCGACGACGCCATCAGTATCCCCATCGCGATAAGGGTGGCTGACCTCGAGCGGCAAGCGGTGCGCATCGATCTCTCCTGTGTGCGGCGTACACGTGTGGGTCGACGCAGAGGCCCCGGAGACGGTTGGTGGCCGATTCCGGACCGTAACCTGTCGAGCGTCGGATTTGCGAACCCATTGTATCAACTCGACGTTGGAGATGCCAAGCCAACCCGTAAGAACGGGCCATCGCAGCGCGTACTGACTATGTCCGCCATTCCGTGTCAGAAAACGCCGCTCGCCAGCCCGCGCGGCGAGGGGGCGATATTGCACGGTTGGGGGCTGAGCGCTTAGAATTCGGGGGATGCATCGAGCAGGTCTGTTAGTTCACGATGATAAGGACCGGGTGGGATCGCTGACGCTGGCGTTGGAGGCTGTTCTGCGCTGGTCGGGGGCGGACGTTCGTTATCGCAGTTTGAACGCCGCGCTGGGACTCAGCTTTCGCACCGCGGCTGCCGGGGGCGCGAGTTGTCTGGGGTGGTGGACCACGGTGGGGTCGGACACGTTTCTGGTGGAGACGGCTGCGATGTTCGGGATTCGTTTGCGCGATCTGCATCCGCCCGTTGTGGCTGTGGGGTTGTCGGAACACGAACCGTATGAGCAGCATTTTGAAGCAAGCTACAAGCCGCTGGTGCTGCGAGCGCTCGAGCACGATCAGCCGGTGATCGCATGGCGAGGTTGGCCGGACGCGCGGGCGGCGCTGTGGGGGGTGATCACGCAATCGACCGAGGAGGGGTTGGGTTTGGCGGGGACGGTGATGTGGTCGCGGGGGAAGATCGCGCCGTTGGTGTCGGCGCCGGTGCAGTTCTACGTTGTCGAGGAGGTGCGTCCGCGCGAGCCGGATGAGCGGGAATTGCTGCGGGCAGCGACGACGCGCTTTCGTGACGTGCTGCACAACCGCGCCGGGCACGAGACGGGCGTCGTCACGGGGCCTGTCGCGATGGATGCGTGGGTGGACCGGTTGAACGATGAGCGGGTGTGCCCGACATGTGGCG
>JAJDDS010000395.1 GCA_029260195.1 Phycisphaerae bacterium | reverse complement strand
TCGCCGGCAACCGGCGACGCGTCCGGAGGAATCGAAGTTGATCGCGAACTCGAACAGCGCATCCGGGCCCTCGGGTATGTGGACTAGGAGGTTAGTTGTGGGCGCCGCCATCACAGAAACAGCTCGCCGCGACGCGTTCGCCGCGAGCGGCTGGGCGGGACGCAAGCACGAGCGCCGACGTGAACCACGCACGTCGCCTCGCCGCCGGGCGCAGCCCTTTGGCCGCGGGTTCACGCTCATCGAGTTGCTCGTCGTGGTCGCGATTCTCGCACTACTGATCAGCATTCTCTTACCGTCGCTCAAGAGCGCGAGGCGCCGCACAAAAGAGACCCTCTGCACGACGAACCTGCGCTCGATTTATCTCGCGCAGACGTTGTGGCTTCAAGACCACAAGAGATTCCAACCACTCAACAACTCCGACCCGCCCGAGGGAGACGGCACCTGGCAGTACAACTACCTGATCTTCGACGGTGCAAGCCGGGCGTTCAATTTCGGCCCCCTCTCCTCAAATAAGCAGCTTATCAACGAAATCAAGCTGCTCTACTGCCCGCTGCAGAAGGACCCATTCCACTCACTGAACACATCAGACAACCCATGGCCACCGAATGACTTCTTCGACACGCGGGCGGCGTATGCGAGGCGTCATCATCTGACGGGCAAGGCGCTCAGCGACTTCAAGAAACAGATCGCAATATTTAGTGACATTCACCATGTGCCCAAGGTGATCAAATCGGGGCATCAGCGCGGCCTGAACGCGGTGTTTATCGACGGACATGCAACCTGGGTCTCGGATCCGGGGATCTTCACGGACAATGAGCTCGCGATTCCATTCAACGAACTCGACAACCCTGTTGTGGAACAGATTTGGCAAGCGATTGACAAGCGCTCGTAGGCGTGTTCGCGTCTTGGAGGCGAAGTATGTACGGAAGCGGAAAGAAGTGGGTCCTGGCGGCGTGTGTCATCGCCGGCGCTATGGCCGGCGCGGGGATGGCGGCGCCTCCCGATCACCCCATCATCACCGAGGTCTACACCGACGCGCCCGGCGACGCGGACGCGCCGCTCGGGCGGGATCCGACAAACGTGCATCAGGAGTTCATCGAGATATGGTTACCGGCCGCCGCGGACTTGAATGCTTCGTTGAACGCCGCGGGCCTGAACCTGACCTTCTATGAGATTGAAGGCGACAAGTCGAGCTCCGGCGCCGGGTTGGTGAACTACCGCTTCGACCTGCCGACCCTGTGCGTCCTTCCTGGCGCAGCATCGTGCCCCGGTGGGACGGTTCACGTTCCCACCGCCGCGGGACATGGTGGGGTCGTCGTGTTGGGATGGGTGGACTACACGAACAGTCTCGCCACAGGGACCTGCGAATTCAGCAGCTTGCCTTGCAGTGTGTATCTCGACGATTGCGCGGGTGTCAACGAGGGCTGCCTGCCGCCGACTCCGACCGGGTTGGCGGGCACGCCGAGTTCGCGCATCGCGCTGGTCAACGGCGGCATCACGGAGACGGGGGGGGATTATGTGTTCATCGCCATCAACGGCCATCATTTCCAGGGCGACGCCCCGCCGGGCGGCAGTGGAACGACGAACTTCCCAATGCTCGATGCCGAATCGTTGATTCACGCCTCGGAAAGATCGAGCGGCGTTATTCAAAACGGATCCGGAGCCTACCTGCTCCTCAACCGCGACGAAGTCAATTATGTGGAACTGTACGACGACAAGGACACAGCCAACGCTCCACTGTGCAGTGACGCCGACCCGGACATGCCCAACAACACCAACGGGCTCAATACGTCCTCAGTTCTGGACGCGATGGCGAGCAACGATCACTTCGCTTTCGACATTGTCAACCAACCACTGCCGTTGGGGGCTCTGTGTGACCCGTTCGCATGCAACCACAACGTGACGAATTGCATCGATCACGAAATGAATCTATACGCCGGTGGGGACTTCAGCAACATCACACCTCAGATTCCGGAAGATGTCGGCGCGGGCCTCAATCCCGGCATCGCGAATGGGTACGCGCGCGTCTACCTCGACGTCCCAAAAACAACCGAGAACGTAGACGCCGGCGACGATGACCCGTTGGACGACGCGATGAACGCATACCGGCATGTCCGCAACAACGGTCCGTTCTTCCCCAGCCCCGGCACGGCGATCTCGACGACGTCGGCTCCTGAGCTGAGCGTCGCCGCCGCGCCTGAGCATTACCTGCAGATCCTGAGTGGAACCATTGGGTTTCCTGGAGTTCTTTGCGCCAATGTCGGAGGCGAATTCACGGTGGACATTGCCGTGACTTCCGTCGGGCCTTCCAGCAACAATAGCGTCGCGCTGTTCGCGGCGGCGGGCACTCCGACAACGGGCGTGGGCGGGCAGACGATGGCATTCCCGACCCTCGTGGTGGCGTCAGGTCCCTTGGCGACGCACGGCGCGTCTGCCACCGCCAGCGCCACCGTGACGGCGAACAACAGTTCCGGCCCGTTGATCGTCAATTCAACGCAGATGACGACGGTAACGGCTGAGATCCTCGATCCGACGACGGGGCTCGATGCCGACGGCAACGTCTTTCAAGCGACGGTGTTCGCGGCGGTCCAGGGCGTCCCCCAGGACGTGGTGAACAATGAGCTACTCCAGACCGATCTGGGCGCGTTCCTGGCAGACAATCTGGGCTCGGGGGCTTATGGTTCCGTGTCCATGGGCAATGAAGCCGGCTTGATCAACCCGGCGACGAACCTCGAGAGTGGCGCATATCTGTTCGGCGACGTGGGCCAGAGCGGTGTTGTCGCGTCGTTTCCGCTCGACTGCACCGCGGCGATCAACGAAGCGGGCGCAACCCCCGGCGGGGACGTGTTGTCGACGGTCGTCAACTCACCGGAACACATTCAGAATCCGCTCACGTACGTGGACAGTGTTTGCAGCCCCGACGGGATCATCGGCATCGACGCTCGGTTCAACAGCCAAGCGTTTCCCCGACCCGACGTGCAGACAACCAATGGCGTATTCTCGCCGTCAGAGCCATTGTACTTCGCGAACGCCCGCGGCGCGGTCAATGAGACTGGCAGCGGATTGAACGGCGTCTCAACAACCCGAACTTTCGAGATGGTCATCATTGAGACGAATGTCCGGTTCGACGGAACGATCGGGACCGGAGGAAATGATGACTTCGGCGTGTTGCTTCGCGTCGCGGAGACGGAGGCAGGGGCGCCGATCTCGATCGATGACTGGATATTTCTGAGCTACACCGGTGGCCTTGGCGGGGCGGACATCGATTCCCTGGACGTCCCGAACAGCAACAACGTATTGTCGCTGATCTACTTCGACTTAGACAATCTCCACACGGTGTTTGGCGTCAAGTCCATTTCGAGCGCCGTGGTGATCGACGGAAACGGCGGCGGAGAGATTGACGTTATTGAGGT
>JAJDDS010000394.1 GCA_029260195.1 Phycisphaerae bacterium | reverse complement strand
TACTCCGCGCCGACGATGTGGGCGGTGATGTCCTCCGCCACGGCGCCGGTGGCGTCTGAGGGTGAGATTCTCTGATCCTGTCGTCGCAACCGGTAGTAGGGTGTGAGTCCGAAATCGAAGTCCTGTTGGATGTTGAACTGGTGGTTGAGTGTGTCGAGGTCGAACGAACCGCCGACGGTGAAGATGTAGTCGATGAGGACTGCTTGTTCGTCGGCGATCTCGCCGGTGGGGATGCGGCGGATTTCGACTCGGTCGAGGAAGGCCTCGACGGTGTAGTCGGTGCCTCTCCGGTAGAGGGTGAGGCGGTCTTCGGAGGTGATGTTGATGGAGGCGACGTTGATGTTGACGGCGGTGAGTGTGATGGGCTCGGGGTCGCGGAACGTGCGTCGCTCGTCGATGAACTCGAAGTCGCGTTCGCCGCCGCTTCGTTCCTCTCGCTGTGCTCGGAGGCGGTATCCGGCGCGGACGTTGCCCCAGCGGTTTCTCTTGCGATAGTCGAAGCTCACCTGCCCTCCGAAACGGTCGATGCGCGGTCCGGTTTTGAAATTCTGCGTACGGTAGAAGCCGAGGAGTTGCGTGGAGAGGCTTTGGTAGAGTTCGTGCTCGAGGGTGGCGGAGAGGGAGAACGAGGTTTCGTCGATCGGCGGGACGCCGGAGAGGCTGCCCTGTTTGCGCGTTAGAGTTTCCGCCACGTACCATGAATTGAGGGTGTCGGAGTGGAGCAGGCGGAGGACTTCGCGCCATCGCCGTCGTTCGATGTCGAAGGTTCCGCGCTGATCGAAGAGGTTGATTTCGGAGTCGAGGCGATGTCGATTGTCGAGTCCGAAGTCCCAGCGGTGTGAGAGTGTGAGTTCGTCGGTGTCGAAGTTGAGTTCGAACGGTCGCTGCTCGATGGACCGTCGGTCGTAGGCGAGTGACAGGCTGTTGTGTTGGGCGAACCGGTACCCCGTCTCGAAGCGTAGTGCGCTGTTTTGTTGTCGACCGTCGTCCTCTTCGGGATCGAAGGGATTGAGATCGACGGTCGTCTGGTTGAATTGGAGGCTGGTGGGCATTTTGGGGTGGACGTATTGCCAGTTGGCGCCGTAGGTGGTCGTGGTCGTCTCGAGGCTGGAGCGGAACCGGCGTGGTTCGATGGCGCGGCGCCGTCGGGCGAATACCTGCCCAGGGTAGTGTTTCTTCTTGAAGAACTGTCCGCTCAGGTCGAATTCGTAGATGTCGCCGTCGTCGGAGTGCGTCCTGGTTCGTTCGTTGACGATTTCAGAGTTGTCTTGTTGCAGGAGTCCGACGAGTCCGCCGAGAGTGAATTCGAGGAGGTTGGGATGGTAGACCGAGCCTTCGACGTCAATCCGCAGGCTCTCTTCGAAGATGGTCTCTTCGGTCTTCTTTCGGTCTCGGCCGCTCTTGGATTGCTGTTCGATTTCGCGGTCGCGTGCGACGAATTCGAGGTAGCCTCCGACGTCGGTGAGGCGGATGGGGCGGACGCCGCGGTCCGGCGCTCCGGGCGTTTGGCACCCGGCGACGGCGGCGACGGCGCAGAGCGCGACGGTCCGCGGGTGGCGGCGGCGCGGGGTGCCGGGGGGGCGTGACAATCGTCTCGTGGGGATCAAGGCTGAGTTCGTTTCAGGAAGAAGCGGTCGTGACCGCCGTGGGCGTGGTGGCAATCGGTGCAGGCTCGTGATTCTCGGTCGGCGTGATGCGTTCCGTCGTTCAGGTCGTCGGCGTCGTGGCAACGCAGGCAGATGTCGCGGGGATTGTCACGGAGTAGGCGCGGGAACTCGGTGCCATGGTGATGATGGCAGAAGAGACAGTCGCGAACGGCGATGGGTCCGTGGGCGTAGCGGACGTCTCCGGGGACGTCGGTGTGGCAGTCGGTGCAGAGTCCCTCCTGGGGCGTTTTGAACAACTGGCCGGTCTGGATACTGTGGCAGACTCCGCAGCGGTTGTCGCGGTACGGTTTGTGGGCGTGGATGACGACGGCACGTCGGGCGGGTGCTGGTGTCTCGCCGGGTGTCGGGGTATCGGTGTCACTCGGCGTTGTGTCGGGCTGGGCGGGTTCAGTGCCGCCTGGCGGGACTCCGTCGAAGAAGAAGGTCAGGACGCGGTATCGGGTCGCATCGGAGCAAGCGGCGGCCAGTGTGATCGCAAGCGTCAGGGGGAATAAGAGAATCGTGACACGCCGATTGGCCAAGGGTCCATCTCCGGTGCGTCAGGCGGCTACTTCTGTTGGCCGGGTTTCTTTCGGCGTTTGATGAGGATCGGTTCCTCTTCGGAGTCGTCTTCGGTCACGGGTCCGATTCCCTCGTCCATGGCGATCTGGGGCAGTGGTGCGACCTTGAGTTGTGAGATCCGATACCCCTCTGGAAACCCCCCGAATGCGTAGACGTTGACCAGATGGGCGCCGAACTGGCTGGCGACGAAGATGAGGTACTCAGGTTTGAATTCGGGGTGCCAGTACTTTTCAAAATAGGGGAGGGAGGACTTGTCGATGGCGAGTGTGGAGGGGAGTCCCAGGGCGCCAGGGGCGTCGCCTGGTCCGCCGAAGCGCATAAGGGTTGTTCCGTCGGAATCAAACATCTGGACGATCTCGGTGGCGCCGTCAACGACGTAGATCACGCCGTCGTCCGCCACGCGGATGCCACGCGGGCGTCCGAACTGGCCGAGCAGATAACCCGGGGCGCCCTTGACCCACACCGATTTTCCTCGTGAGGTCAGTTTCTGAATGCGCCAGTTGTGGGTGTCGCTGACGTAGACGAATCCCTCGGCGTCGACGCAAAGACTGTTCGGGATCTTAAACTGCCCCGGTTCACCGCCGGGCGATCCAAACGTGCGGAGTACATCGCCCGTGGCGCGGTCCATGACGACGATTTGGCAGTCGTTGTCGTTGTCGAGGACGTAGATTTCGTTTCCGTGGACGGCGACGTCGACGGGGTGGCAGGGCTCGGGGACGTCGAACGCATTGACATACTGATCCTCGGGACTGAAGACAACGACTTGCTTGCGGACGGTGTCGATGACGAACTTGTAACCGAGCGGATCGATCACGATGTTGATGGGTTTCTTGAGCCGGCCCGGTCCTCGCACGCCGAAGACGGAGTACTTGGCGTTCTTGAAGTCCATGCGGGCGATGCACAGCCCCTTGGTGTCGCAGACGTAGATGACACCGTCGCGGGCGGCGACGCCGTACGGTTTGTTGAGCGAGCGGTCGGCTTCGGGTTCTTCGCCGAGGATGAAGTCCTCGAAGCCGCCGTGGCTGGGCTCGACCTGGTCGGCGCCGCTGGCGTACGTCAGGAACTGGACGCGCGGGTCGGCGGGCGGCGCGGGGTACAAGACCAACTCGGTTTGGGTCTCGCTCCCGGTGCGGCATCCGGCGTGCGCGAGCGGGAGCGCCAGGGCGAACACGGTGATCCAAGGTTTACGACTCGCGGCGTGCATAGCGATTCCTCCCACAACTCTGTTGCAAACGGCATTGTAGTGGATAGCAATCCACATGCCACGCTCGCGATGCAACTCGATTCACGGGTGACGCTCGGTCGTCTCCGGTCGGCGCTTCAGGAGTGGAAACAAAAGCGTGCATCCGAACGGGTCGGATGCACGCGAAGAGGGTGTTTCGGTGGCGGCGAGATCAGCCGCGAATCGTGTTGGCTACTTGATGTGGCACTGGAGGCATATGTAGCTTTCCTGCAGAGGAACTCGCAGGAACGTGCCGAGGCCGTTGTTGTGAACGTTGTGGCAAGAGGTGCATTCCACGCGATCGACGCCGTTGATCGAGACCAGCGAGACGCCGGGACCGTTGTTGACGCCGGGGTCGAAAGTGGCTGGGTCGTTGTACTCACCTGGAAGACCCGTGGGGTATTCGACTCCGATGGGGTGATCGTTGGAGAGGTCGCTGCCGAACGCAGCCGAACCGGTGATGACGATCCCGGTTCCGCCGTTTCCACCGTAGTTATCGATGGCGGTGACGCCGTCATGGCAGCTCAGGCACATCTTGCTGGGCCCTTCGGGCTGTCCGGCAGTGCTCTTGTACATGACGAAGGTTTCGCCGGTCTCGGCGTGGTTCCAGAGCACATTATCGTCGCCGGCAAGCAGCGCGTTGTGCGGTGTGTGGCACGGTAGGCAGATTTGGTTGCCTGGTATCGACACGCCGGGGAAGTTGTTGAGGTTGTGGGGCGTGTTTGTGATGCCGACCGATGGATAGGTGCCGGGATCGCCCGGGATAATCTGCCCCAAGGCGGTCGTAGCGAGGGCGACGCAAACAAGCACGGGCAACAAAGAAATCGCGTTTTTCATGACTCAGATCCTCCTGGACTCTTGGCGTGGCCGACATGCCGCCTAACGCCGGCGACCCTGTTCTCGCGGCGCCATCCGCCACATTGTGATCATTCCTCACATCGCGCGACCGCGACAGATTCGATCGGAACGCGCTGCATGGCAGACAAACAGCACCCGGCGTGCCAGAACGCTCGGACACTCCGCTGTTACGTCTCGGGTATCGAGAATACGACGTAACTGCTGTAACAAGAGGGGCTTATGATGTCCCGAATAGAGTCGATCGGTCAGGGTGCCGGCAGGTCGTATTCTCGACTTCAAGAATCGAGGATCGCTCGTTCCGACGTTTGGGAAGGCGAGGTTCTGGGTAATTGGCATCGGCGGCGCGGCGAGGAGGGTCATGGAACGGGGAGATTCTCGACCGCCGTTTCGCGGTCGTAGCGGTAACGCTTGTGGCATCCCGGTTGGCAGGATCCGCCTGTGTCGGTGGACCGATAGTTTATGGGGAGGCTCCAACCCCCGAACGGGACGGTTTTAGCCAGGTGTTTCGGTCCGACGCCGGCATGGGGGTCGTGGCAGGCGCGGCAGGAACGGCCTTTGGCTTCGCGATTGACGTGGAGGTGGTGGAGGTTGCGTTCACCGTTTCGGAAACCTGTGAGCTCGTCGGTCTCCTCGTCTTCGAACGCCTCGGCTTCGTGGCATCCGAAACAGAGGGCGTAGGCGTCCTCGTCGAAGGGGACGTAGAATCCTTGCGGGTACGCATCAGTGAGCATTCGGAAGTGTTCGCCACCGTGGGGGGAGTGGCAGGTGACGCAGTCCTGTTCCCGGATGGGTCCGTGATGGGACTTGCTGTCGGCGAGCAGTTTTCCGATGTTCCTGAGCGTCGCATTGCCCGATTTGACCTTCTCGGTGTGGCATTTGAGGCAGAGGTCCATGGGGCGACCAGCGAGCATGTGGTCGAGGTCGGAGGCATGGGGATCGTGGCAGTTCGCGCACGACTTGTCGATGGTGATGGCGTCGTGTCCGACGGCAGCTTCA
>JAJDDS010000393.1 GCA_029260195.1 Phycisphaerae bacterium | reverse complement strand
CAAGGTGCTGTCAGCCGCTTGGCAGCTCGACCAGTTGACCGACCTGAGCGCGATCACGTCGTTCGAGGTCCTTCCGAAATGATGCGCGAGCGGTTGGCTCACGCTGGAAACCCGCCGAGCGGTCGTTTCTCGCGCGGCGTGTTCGGGGCTGGGTTGGTCGCCCTCTTCGCGACAATCCTGAGTAGCGGATGCGCGACGCCGTCACTAATGCGATTGTCGGATCGAACGCCCTCGCGCGCGGGGGAAACGGTGTGGTGGGTGTCCAGTGATCCAGCCGGGACATCGGCGCCGCTGTTGGGTATCGAGCATCGCGTGGATCGCCGGCTGAGCGAGCAGGTCGTCCTTTCTCAGCGGGGGTTTCGGCGATTTCGATATTCGTGGGGTCGGCTTGTGCGGGCGAGCGCGCCGCTCCCTGCGTCGGGGGCGTGTTCAGACATGGCGATGGTTCGCTGGGCGTTGGAGCACTATCAGAACAATCCGGCGGGCGCCGGCGCGTCGACGTTGTGGTCGATTCCGCCCGTCGCGTTGGCAGCCATCGCGTCGATGCAGGAAATAGTGGACTTGTGCGATCGGCACTGGGCCGGCGCTCGGGTCGAGCCGACGATGGGCCTGACGTATCGCGAGATCAACGTGGAGTTGGAGCACTTTCCGCACGGCGCGTTCCAGTTGGCTGAGGCGTCGGAAGCGTTCTGAGGGGAAGTGTATTCGCGTCCGATGACGAATCGCGAGTGAATACCGATGGGCCGGCGCCGACGCAGCGCCCCCCCTTGCGGGTGGCGTCGCGTGGATGGGACGTCGGTTGCGGACGGCGCCACCCACAAGTGGTGGCGATTCACCGGTTGTTTCATAATGAACATTTGTTCTTGGGTGTGCTCGTTGAGCATTCTGGTCGGGAGTCGGATCAAATCATGGCATCGATGAGCAAGATCGAACGCGTGCGGACCGTGATCGCAGGCCAATCGCCGGATCGACCGCCGGTGGGATTCTGGCACCACTTCGGCGCGGACGAACGCGCCGGGAAGGCCGCCGTCGACGCGCATCTGAAGTTCCTGGCAACTCACGATCTTGATTTCGTGAAGGTGTTCTTCGATTCCGGCTATCCGCACCACAAGCCGATCACTTCCACACCCGACCTCGCGGGTTTGTCGGTTTTGGATGGTGACGTCGGTGTCTTCGGTGAGCATCTCGATACGATTCGGGCACTGTCAGCCGAATTGAACGGCGAGGTGCTGATGGTGACGACGGTCTTCAATGCTTGGGCGACGCTGCGCGGGTTGCTGCGCCCCGGTCCCTACGTCGCCGGCGCGGGGCCTTCGCCGGTGGACAACCCAGCCTCACGTCGGGTGGCGGAGTTGGTGGCTGAGGATCGCGGCGCGGTTGGTCAAGCGCTCGCGGTGATCGGCGAGTCGCTGTCGAATTTCGCGCGGGCGTGTGTCGAGGCTGGTGCCGACGGGATATTCGTATCTGTGCGCGATGACTGGGTGGACACACCGGACAACGGTAACGGCACCTACGACGAGTTGGTTCGCCGGTCGGATCTTCGGGTCCTCGATGCGGCGTCGGATGCCGAGTTCAACATGCTGCACGTCTGCGGGCGGGCGGAGAACTTCGCAGCCTTCGCCGACTACCCGGTACACGTCCTCAACTGGGCGGATCGAACAGCCGGTCCCGCCATTGAGGACGTTGTCTCGACACTGAAACCGGCGCCCTGCGCGGGGTTGGATCATTCCGCAACGCTCGTCAGTGGGGATGAAGCCGCCTGTGCGAATGAGGTGCGTGACGCGGTGTCGCAAGCGGGGGATCGGCCCATGATGATCGCCCCGGGTTGTACTTATGACCCGAATCGGGTACCACACGCCCATCTCGCAGCCGTCCGCCGGGCGGTCGACGCGTTGTAACCCCAAGACGATATCGAGATTTCGAGGAACAAGCACGTGGAAAAGACACTCATCATTCTGAAACCGGACTGTGTACAGCGGCGACTCATCGGGCGCATCGTCCAGCGATTCGAGGACAAAGGACTCACCATCGCCGGCATGAAGCTGATGCAAATACCCAATGAGTTGGCTGAGCGACATTACGCACCGCACCAAGGCAAGCCGTTCTACCCCGGACTCATCGAGTACATCACGTCCGGCCCGGTCGTCGTATTGGCACTCGCCGGGCAGGGCGTGATCGACATGGCCCGCAAGCAGATGGGACAGACGTTCGGCTACGAAGCCGACCCCGGCACCATCCGCGGCGATTTCGGCGCGAGCAAAACGTACAACCTGGTGCACGGCAGCGACGCTCCGGAGTCAGCCGAAACGGAAATCGCACTATACTTCCAACCCGGCGAACTGCTCGAATACGAAACCCCCGCGCACGGGTGGACCTTCAAACCCGGAGAGAGCTAGGTTGTCGCTCGACCAGCCTGCCGGATAAAAGGCTTGATACGAACGGCGTTTTCGCTATATTGCCCCCAGAAATTCGTCGAGGAGAGTTCCGTGAACGCGTGCGTGCCTAACGCCATCGCCGTTCGGAGAGCGCCTTGTCGGATGGGAAAGATGCGTGGCGACCTGCCCCCCTGTGGGCTCCCCGGTGATCTTCGAACATGTCCCATTCCCCTAACACGCCCAGCACGTGGCCGAGTTGGAGGCAGCACTAATGGGTGACCAAGTTTTCTATTTTCGAGGCCAGTTCCCGGGCGTCAACGTCGAGATTCCCAAGAAGCTCGTAACGGATGCAAAGCATGTACTCGACCTGGAGGAAGAGGAGCTTGAGGGGATCTGCACGGCGCTTGAAGCGCACGCCGGTTTCTTGGACCGAGAGTCGATTGAGGAGACGATCCGCGCAATTGTCGGGAGCGATGATGTATCGAGGCCGCTGGCGAGGATGATTGCTGAATTGCAAACTCGCTTCGCGCTTCCCGGACAAGACGTGGCGCAGTTGATCGCTGATATCGAGCGGTGGGCCAAAGACGAAGAGAACCAAGCCGAGGAAATCTTGTCGGCTGCTGATGTCGAGTTGCTCAAGAATCGATTGCCTCGACTGCTGCGCACGTATCCAGGCATCGGAAGGCAGCGGAAAGCGCGGCGACTCGCCGCTGCAATCGGTAATCCACTTGAGGACGTGCAGATTCTGTGCGACCTTCGTCCAGTTTTCGACGAAGATCGTGTAGTTGTCCAGGGAATTGTCCCCTACACCACACTCAGGATCGTATGCAAGGAGGTAGATGGGCTTCCAGTTGCCCACGAGGCAATCCTCTCGGAGAAACAAGTGGGCGATCTTGTCAGGAAAGCGCAGGCAGCCGAGACGAAATTGGCGACGGTTCGAGAGTTCTTGAACGTAGGGAATGTTCCA
Source organism: Phycisphaerae bacterium (assembly GCA_029260195.1). Classification (GTDB taxonomy): domain Bacteria; phylum Planctomycetota; class Phycisphaerae; order UBA1845; family UBA1845; genus OFTM321. The sequence goes on along the minus strand of JAJDDS010000393.1, from coordinate 4,318 downwards.
ATCCCAACTACACGCCTTACGGAACGAGAAGGTGACCGATGACCTCCCCAGATCAGCCATCGACGGCCCAAGAACAGAATGCGAAGATCTTCGCTGACTTGCTAGACAAACTCAAGAACGACTTCGCTCGAAGTCCAACCCGTTTCTTTCCTCAGGGCATCAATTCTGGCGAGTACTATCCTGATACAGAATCGCCAGGACGTTTTGTGATCGAGGCGTACGATTCGGAGGGAAAGAAGGTCTTTCGGGGCGCTGATCTTCAGTGTGATGAACAACGCCAAGCCGGCCGCGGGACGTCGCTGCCGGCGGCCCGACGAATTACAGGTATTGCTGATGCGGAGCTAGACGCGCGCGTGTCTGCGGAGACCGCCTGGTCTCGCGCGATCGACGAAAAGGTCCCCGTTCGTCTGCGCGCGGATGCCCTGTATGATCTTGCGGGTAAAGATCAGCGACGAGTCACGGACTATGTCGCCGACGCCTTGTCTGACGAAACATGTGCATCCCAATGGCGCAATACACTCGTGTTCGTGGCCGAAGATCTTCAATTCGAGCACGGTGCGAAGCGGGAAGCGCTTGCGGAACGGCTTCTCAAGCTGGCGAGGACGCTTCGTCACGGAGCGGGTCCCAATGCTGATCGCGTCGTGTGGTCGGCGATGCGAACAGCCTCGTCTCTCTTGAGACAGAAGGATGTCGGCAGGTTCCTGGAGTTCCTTGATCCAGGCGGAGTTGATACGCGACTCGTGGCCATGCAAGGCATCGTTCGAATGCTGGAACCCATGCCCGTTTCCAACATCCCCGCTCTTGGACAGGTCAGGGGCCGCGTCCTTCAGTTCGCCGAGAAACTGATCGACCCGATGTACTCGTGGCCGGCGAGACCGCTGCAATCGCCCTTCACGCAGTGCATGCGCTGGCTCTGCTAGGTGACCCGCGAGTGGAGGGATGCGTGCGCAAAATCGCCGCAATCAACAAACCCTGGTTTAAACGACAGATTCGTACGCGACTCAAACAAACGCTAGATACCTGGAAGCCAACGGATCCGGCGCAAGCCGAGCATCCGGTTGGCGTGTTGATTCGCCTGCAGGTCGAGTCACTCGTATAGTTGATTTGCGTGGACCCGATAATTGTCTTCCAAGCGACTGAGTAGTCAAACATCGGAGTTCGTTCGGCAGCATGCTGTCGCGGGTAAGTATGGTACCCAAGGGAACGCGTGCGCCGTGAAGCACGTCGCGATCTTGGCCGAGGACAGCCGCTTGCGGTTTGGTGAAATGATCAATGTGCTCCATATGGGGCCGCCTTTGGTTGCCGGAGCCGAGACGCGGTCGACCATCCCCGATGACAAGGCGACTTGTGAAGCCCACGTGGTCGGCAGCACGGAACTTAGCGCGGAAGATCGAGAAGGCATGCGCACATGGTTGGCTGAAGTCGACAAAGAGAAGCGACCTGCGCGGTCTTCGAGTAGCTACACTGCGATTCCACCCATGGAGTGGATAACAGACAGTATTTCTGGCGTAAGAAGGTACCGTCGGTTCAGCTGTGTGGGTTTCATCGTCGAGTGCTACAAGAGCGTGGAAATCGTCCTCCTCGATATCGAGGCAGGCGACGTGCCGTCAGTGTCAATCGCAATCATTAGCGACATATACGGTGACAGGCTTCGCCTATATCCTCAACTGAGGGGTAGCATTGGACTATATGGTGACGGACCGTGGCCCGCGCTTTTGCCTGGATATGTTCTGCATGCGCTTGACAGAGGCGACGAGTCGATTCGAGAATCGCCGCACAAACCCGAGTCATCCGCTGAGGCACATTTTCCCTGACGGGAGCAATGCACCCTCCGTCTCGCACGACATCAATCTCGATCAACACGCCAGGACGCCCCTTCCCATTTGACCTGACCGTCGCACCGTAGTTGAGCTACGCCGGGCCGGTGGCGGTAGGGGAGGCGGGGTCCAGCGACCATTCGCTCCACGAGCCGGGGTAGAGACGGGGAGTGGGGAGCCCGGCCAAGGTCATCGCCAGGATATCGTGACACGCGCTGACACCCGAGCCGCAGTAACAGGCGACGTCGGTTTCGGGCGTGATGCCCAGGCGCTCGTAGTAGCCGCGGAGGTCGGCGGGCGGACGAAACGTCTTGATCTCATCGGTGGTGAGGTTGTGGGCGAAAAAGGCGTTGGCTGCGCCGGCGATGCGGCCGGCGTGCTTGTCAATCGGCTCCACCTCGCCGCGGAAGCGCTCCGGCGAGCGGGCGTCGAGCAGAATCACACCGGAAGCGAAGGCGTCGGTGACCGACCGCTTGGTGGCCAGTAGCATCGACGCGTCGGGTTCGCAGGGGATCGGCTTATGCCCGGTGGACGCCGCCGGATCGCGCGGCCGCGCGGGGCCGGACTCGGTCGGGCGAACCTCAGCCACCCACTTGGTGATCCCGCCGTCAAGCACAGCCACGGCTCGGTGGCCTATCCAATGCAGCATCCACCACAATCGCGCCGCGATCGAACCGGCTGCGTCGTCGTAGACGATGACGGTGGAGTCGCGGGATACGCCTTTCGATGCGAGCGTTTCGGCGAAGCGCTGTGGGTCGGGGAGTGGGTGCCGGCCTCGGTAGAGGTCGGGATCGGATCGGTCGGACAGTTCGCGGTCAAGATCGAAGAACGCCGCCCCCGGGATGCGCGCGTTGAGGAATGCTCGGCGGGCTTCGTGCGGTTTGTTGTGATACCAGCGGACGTCGGCGATGACGATGTTCGGATCTTCGAGGCGATCAGCCAGCCAATCGGTCGAGACGATAGGGTCCACGGGAGCCTCCTTGGTCGGTCGTTGCTGCGAGCTTTCAGAAGTCATGGTATCGAGGCGGATGGGCCGATCAACCGAGCGAATTCGGACCCCGACTTTGGGCGCGCGAGACGCGTCGAGACGCCAACCAAAGCAGGTTCCATCCGGGCGTGAAACGTGAACAACGGGGCCGGCGTCGCGGTACGCTCCGCTGCGCCTTGGAGTGAAATCGTTGTTTCTGGGGCGTGGCGATGGTTTTGCGCCGTCGGCGGCGGGGCGCGTTGGGTTCGTTTGGCGCTGGGGCGGGGCGCGGAACTGGATTGCGGGATCCTCGGGTGGCGCGCGGGTTGGGTGTTGGTCTCCACACCTCAATAACGCGCGGGGTGATCTGTGGAAAAGTGAAAATGAGCGCACACCCCTGTGGCTGCGTCGAAAAGGGGGTCGAGGAGGGGTGAATGTGAGATTGGCGTGAGGCTTGCGGGGACGGGTGGGGTGGGGGTTTTGCCGGATGCGGCATTTTTTCGGGAAACACGTGTAAGAAATCGGCGTCTGACGCGACATAGGGGTAATGACGGCCACTGAAAGCTCGTCGGGCGGCAGTCGGATGGGAGGCGGGCACCAGATCCCGGAGGCTGGCAGCGCCATCGATGGCGGGATGGGCTTCCGAGGGGGCGCATCTGGATTACAAAGAACCTGCCGGATTCAAACGCGTCATTACGCCGGAACGAGGTAAAATATGCTGGTTCATGGTTGGAAGCGACCGGATAGGAGTGAGGCTATGATGAACCGAAATGAGACAAGACATCGTGAGCGGGCTTTGACGCTGATCGAGTTGGTGACGGCGGTGGTGACGGTGACGGTGCTGATGACAGTGATGCTGCCGGCGCTGGGTGAAACGCGACGGGGGGACAAGGCGGCGCGCTGCCTGGGGAACCTGGCGAAGTTGGCGGAGGCTGGGGCGATCTACGCGGCTGACGACCCGAACGAGTTGGCGATTCCGGTGCATTGGCTCATGGGGATGATGCCGGGAGCGATGGGCGAGTATGAATGGGGCGGCAAGTCGGGCGTGGGAGAACCGCTTGACGGTTACGATCCTCTGGCGTCGAAGTGGGGTACGCAGAATGGTCGGGGGCCGGCATCGCGGAAGCTCAATCAAGTGATCTACGGCGACGTGTTCCCGGATTACATGAACGACCCCGGTCCGAATGGAATCAACTGGCTCAACGACACCGAGATCGAGCTTGGCGCTTTCCATTGCCCGGCGGATTCCGGATATAGCGGCCACAACTACGCGGCGTGGCGGGACTCGGGACTTACGTCCTACGACCATTACGGTAACAGCTACGCGGCGAATACTCTGTGGGTCGGGATTCCCGGAGGTAATTGTCGTGTGTGGAGTATTACGCCGTTCGTGCGGCCGATCTCGGACGTGCCGAACCCGGGGAAGACGTTGCTGTTCACGGAGAATGCGGGGCGCTTCGCGTGGCGGAAGAACTATGGCGCTGACGGTTGCGGGAGTCTCTCCGGACCGCTGGCCGGCGATGTCGAGGAGCCG